>CAMBNE010000165.1 GCA_945868935.1 uncultured Clostridia bacterium | reverse complement strand
GCAGCGCTTTTTTGCGGTAAAACGTTAAATGGTTAAATAAACAGCAAAATAGTACAACTTAATTTTTGGCAGAATGAACAATAAGTTTTGGCGGTATGTAAATAAATTGTAAAATGAAAAGACGAAAATTGCGTTTTTGTAAATAATAAAGGCAATATTGACGTAAAAACGTCGCAATTAATCAAATATTTCAACAAATTATCCATTTAAAAAATAAAATTTTGCCATGAAAAAACGCTTTGAAAATTATGTTAATTATTACCAAAAAATAATTTACTATTTGTTTATATTGCGACTTTAATAAAGCAATAAAATATTATATAATTAGTTCAATTCCGCATTAAATTAATTTATGAGCTTGAAAATAAGTGTAGATAAAGTGACAATCAAAATAGTTTTAAAAACTATACCTTATATTTGTATTTATAAAGTTTATAAAGGAGAGACAAAAATGAGAGCTATTTTTATAGCAGGTGCGGCGTACGGAAAGGAAGTGAGAGCAGGTGTATAGCGCAATCAGAAAAACCGGAAGATTTTTCAGAAACAGCCTGTCGCTTGTACTCGCTTTTTCTATGATGATTTCCGTGTGTCTGGTGAGCGGATTTTCGCTCACTGTTTCTGCGGCGGAAGGTCTTGCCGGCAGAACAATTTACCTTGACATTTCCTCAAACAGCGAGTGGCAGGGTAAAACAGTCACTGCAAGCTTTGACAGCGGCTCGTCTGTAACGTTTGTATCGTCAGGCAAGGAAAATCAGCTTACGGCTGTAATTCCCTCCGACGTAACCTCTGCAAACACAATGACGCTCAAGGCTTATGCAAGTGATTATCCTATGGAGCTGACAAATAATCTTGCCGGCGGTAAATACAGAATCATTACCAAGAAGTATTACAGCAGCTCCGAAAGCAAGTACAGAGAGTATATCTACGCCTACAACAGCAGTACCGACAGGCTTACGGATTGGGATAACAAGCCTAAGATGACTGCATACGGCAACTATTACTACTATGATGTTGACAAGGCGTACAATCACTGTATTTTTGCCACATCGGGTACATCGCAGTCTGCTGACCTTGATGTTGTCTACGACAGCAACCGTGTTGCTTATTTTGACAACACCACCTTTAAAACAGTCAGCTCGGCGGCGGTAAATATTTCCACACTCAGCGCAAGCCAGAATCTTTTCTATCTGGACGCAAGCGGAAATATCTCAATCAGTAAGTACAGCTACGACGGCACGAATATTTCGGCAACAACCAAAACGGTTTATCTGTACAACAAGAGCTGGACTTACGCTTATGTTACATATGACTTAAGCGACGCTTATCAGGTAACTGTTCCGATGACTGATGTGACGAATGAAAATGACGTTACTTATTTCTATGCAAGCGTTCCCGTAGACGCAACGTTCAGATTCCAGCCGAACCTGAGCAATACCATAGGTGCGTCTTCAAATCTGAAAATGCAGAGTGACGCTCAGCCTCTCTACATTATGGACAGCGCAAGCTACTGGACAACCTTTGATAATCTGCCGACGCAGTCCTCAAGAATTCCCAACACCTTTGACAGCACCAAGGTTTACGGAGTTAAGGCTACGTATTTTGACTATCTTTCAGATAATGAATTAACTTACGGATACCTTAATAACAGCAATGCTACTCTTGAAGCTGCGTGGGAGCCGTTCAAAACGCTTGACGGCGCACTTCAGACCTATACGCAGAACAATAATTGGCAATATCCGCTTTATTTCGGTAACTTCAACGGCTATGGCGACAATTACTATACCAACTTTAAAAATGTAATAAACAACTCGGCAGGTCTCGGCGGCTACTGGAAATCCATTATGGGACTTACGTCAAACAGTCTTTCCAACAACAAGCTTACAGCCGCAACAACCGACGGCAACACTATCGGCGTTCCGCTTTTTGATTCTGCGTGGCTTACAGACGGCACCGCAAACGGAACGGGCAACGAGCTTGCAAAGGTGTTTGATTCATACTTCCCGTTTACATACACAACTGATGAAAACGGTGTTACAACATACTCGTTCGACTCATCGGGCGGCGGTAAGCGTAACAGCGACGGCACAGTGTCAAATCAGAGCAAGTCAAATTCCGACAACGTTTACTTTACATGGGACGGAACAGAGCCAAAAGCCGTAAATTACGGCAGAGGCTCAAGCTATGCCGTAACCGATGGCGGCTCGCAGTTCGGATTGAGCGATACCGTAGGCTTTGGTATCTATCCGTTCAACAACACAGACTCAACCAAGAGTCAGACGATTGCAGGCACAGAGATTAATGTACCGTCAAATGAAATCTGGATTTCTTCAGGTTATTCAACCGTTGCAATTCATGCATGGAATACATCGTCATCATATTCAAGCTCACCTTCTGCTCTTACAAAGAATGAATACGGCTACTATGTAATAAATTCATCAATTTATTCAACATACCCCAACTTCCTTCTGACTTCGGAAGCAGGAGCTTATGCGAATCAGACAACCGACCTCAGCTTTAGTTCCTATGCGGCAGGCTATGCGTATAATTACAGCGGAACGTCATTGTCGACAAGCGGTCAGTCAAGCATCAGTCATTCCTACACAAGAGGCGGCAACGATGCGCTTGACTACGGCTTTGGCATAAGACTTGATATTGACTTCCGAGTTCCCGAGGGCGGTTACCTGAAAAAAGGCGAAACAATTACCGTTCCCGAAAATGAAATCTGGATTTCTTCAGATTACGGCACCGTTGCATTCTACGGCTACGGCAACGGCAACACAGGCTCGCCGAGAGCATTAAGTAAAAACTCATACGGCTACTACGTAATTAATTACAGCACTTACAGCAGTTATCCTTACTTTATTCTGACATCTGCAAACGGCGGCTGGAGCAATCAGTATCCTACAGAGGGAACAAATATAAAGTTATCCGACTACAAGGGTAAAATGTGGAAATACTCGTCTTCGGGCATCACAGGCGGAAATTCAACAATTTCAACCTCGTCCGACCCCGTAACCTTTGAATTCTCGGGTGACGATGACCTCTGGGTATACATAAGCGATGACGAAGGCAACTCACAGCTCGTGCTCGACCTCGGCGGTGACCACAAATTCTCAAGCGGTACTATCGATTTCAGCACAATGACTGCAACCTCAGACTTCGTGTACAACGACTTCAACAGCGACACTACCGAAAAAGTGGCTGTTCCCTCAGACGAAATCTGGATTAAAAAGGACGGCTACAGCAATCTCTACTTTAAGACGTGGAACAAAACCGATTCATCGGGCAATCCTGTTGATACCTACATTTCACCTTATGCTACCGTAAGCTATAAGATGAAGGATGGCAGTTCGGTTGACTTCTTCAAATTCAAGGTTTCTGCACTGAGCGGTGCTTCGCAGTTCACAATCAACACTGCAAAAACCACCTCAAGCGAGATTTGCTCATTAAAGACCGTTGACGCAACAGGCAATGTCTATAACATTGTAAGCAGCAAGGCTGAGCTGTACACCTACACTTCATCCGCAGGCACTTCCTCAGGCTCTGTTTCAAAATCATTCTACGGCGGTCAGACGCTTGACCCTAACAAGACATACCATATGACGGTTTTCTATATGGAAAGAGGTCTTATCGAGTCGAACTTCCAGGTGCACTTTACAATGACTCCCGTTACAAACAACCTTGAGGTTGACAAAGAGGTTGTTGCCGACGGAATCAACAACAGCACTCTGGCTCAGGCGGTTTACGACAACGACACGTTCTCATATTATTCGTCAAATACAGCCGAAAGCGTGTCGGGCAAGACATATACATATACCGACCAATCAGGCAATACTTCAACAAAAGCACTCGACAGCAACGGCTCTTTCAGTCTTAAGGATGAGGAAAGCGCATACTTTGTCAGCCAGTTTAAAACAGGCAGTACGATGACTGTAAACGAAAGCGGAATTGAGTCGAACTCTGCTGTCTCGCTTTCCGACAGATACAGCACAAAATGGGCATTGTTTGACAGCGCAAAGGGTACTCAGCTTGGACTCGGTGCGTCAACTAAGGCGGAATTTACCCTTGAGGGAACAAATTCCGACGAAA
>CAMBNE010000164.1 GCA_945868935.1 uncultured Clostridia bacterium | reverse complement strand
CAAGGCGAGAGGAAATCAGGAAGATTATTCTTGAAACAACAGGCAGAGTTTACAAGCTCGGACCTTATAAGCGTGCAGAAGAAAAAAAGAAAGAAACCGACCCTCTCGACGTTCTGAAAAACGGACTTGAGGGTACAGGAATTAAAATAACAGAGGAATAAAACTGAAAGGAAATTAATATTATGAAAGCAAGATTACCAAAAGGATACAACAACGGCGGAGCAAATAACATTCAGCAGCTTGCACGTCAGGCACAGAAGCTTCAGGACGATATGGAAACAGCCGCAGCAGAGCTTGAATTAAAGGAATACGATGCCACAGCAGGCGGCGGTGCCGTAAAAGTAACAGTTACAGGCAAAATGGAGCTTACAAAGGTTGAGATTTCACCCGAGGTTGTTGACCCCGAAGACGTAGAGATGCTTTCCGACCTCGTAATTGCTGCCGCTAACGAAGCATTAAGAGCAGCTCAAAAGGAAAAAGAGGACAAAATGGAGTCAATTTCGGGCGGACTTAACATTCCCGGAATGTTTTAATTATGGCTCAGTATAATGTAGCTCCGCTGGAAAATCTTGTGGAGCAATTTGAAAAAATGCCCGGAATCGGACATAAAACTGCACAGCGCCTTGCATATTATGTGCTCAATCTGTCAAAAACACAAGCAGAAGAGCTTGCGGGCGCAGTGCTTGACGCTCATACAAAGATACACTATTGCAGAAAGTGCTGTAACCTCACCGACAAGGAGCTTTGTCCTGTGTGTGCAAGTCCGTCGAGGGACAATTCGGTAATCTGCGTGGTCGAAACTCCGAGAGATGCAACAGCAGTTGAAAATACCCACGAATTCAGGGGTGTTTATCACGTTCTGCACGGTGCAATTTCTCCGCTTAACGACGTAGGTCCCGATAACCTCACAATAAAGCAGCTTGTGGCAAGACTTTCCGACGACACTGTCAAGGAGGTCATAATGGCGACAAATCCGACTGTGGAGGGCGACGCAACTGCACTGTATAGTTCAAAGCTCTTAAAGCCAATGGGCGTTAAGGTGACCCGACTTGCCTACGGAATACCCGTTGGCGGCGACCTTGAATACGCAGACGAATACACACTAGCAAAGGCGTTGGAAGGCAGGAATGAGATATAATGAGCTCACTCAAGACAATCGCACAGAACAAAAAGGCTCACCACGATTATTTTATTGAGGAAACCTACGAAGCAGGAATCGAGCTGTTTGGTACTGAGGTAAAGTCTATCAGAAACGGCAGAGTAAACCTCAAGGACAGCTGGTGCTCAATTGTGGACGGCGAAATTTTCGTAAACGGTATGCACATTTCGCCTTACGAGCACGGCAATATTTTCAACCGTGACCCTATGCGTGTGCGCAGACTTCTGATGCACAAAAAAGAAATCAACAAGCTTTACGGAACTGTAAAGCAGACCGGATATTCGCTGATACCGATTAGCCTTTATTTTAAGGACAGCAGAGTTAAGCTTCAGATCGGCTTGTGCAAGGGTAAAAAGCTCTACGATAAGCGTGAGGATATGGCAAAACGAAGTGCAAGGCGTGATATAGAGCGTGCAATAAAAGAGCAGTCCAGAGGTTAATTTTAGAGGTATGTATGATAAACTTGCATTACAGAAAAGCCGAAAAATCTGATGCAGAACTGTTGATTGATATTTATAATTCTGCGTTCTATGATGATTATGTCAGGTACGGTGAATGTCCGGCATATGGAAGAACTGTTGAGCAAATGGAAAAGTCAATTGAAAGCTTTCCAAAGGAGATTGTTTTTTGCGATAATACTCCGGTTGGAGTGGTTTCGGTTAAAGAAAAAGGCGACGGAATATACTATATAGGTTGTCTTTGCGTTGTTCCTGAATATCAGGGAAAGGGCATTGGTACACAGGCGTTCAGACATCTTTTAACCGTTTATCCCGATTGGAAGAAGTTTATTTTGATAACGCCTGCCGACAAAGAAGAAAATATAAGATTCTATACCGAGAAATGCGGCTTCAGAGTCGATGAAACTTCAATGGACGGTAATGTAAAAGTTGTTAATTTCATAAAGGAAAGATGATATTTTTATATGGGGGTGTAAAGGTTTCGACGGGGATTGCAAACCTTGATAAGCGAGCAGCGGTGCGGGACCGCTATAAAATCCGCAACTTAAAAATAACTGACAAAACTACAGTTAAATTAGCAGCTTAATGCTGCTCGTTCCTGCACAGAGTACCACGGCTGTGCAAGGGGCGTCGATTAGTGGTAAATGTGAACAGAGTATTGCTCCGCACTCCGTCACAGCTTAGGAGCTGCCAAGCCGCATAGCCTGTCGTTGGGCGCTGCGGTGAGGGAGATTAAAAACAGCGACTGCGCTCGGAGAAAGTCTTGGCAAGCAGTTTTCGGACGGGGGTTCGACTCCCCCCACTTCCACCACCAAAACGCTGATTATATCGGCGTTTTTATTTTTTGTGTTGCATTTCGTGTTGCATTTTTAAAATTTGTGTTAAAAACATTTATGACTTTATCGGTCATTGGTTTTTGCTTATCCTTTAAAGTGTGCTGATAAATATTGTGTAAAACCTCGACGGTTTCCCAGCCGCCTATCTCGGCGATATATTTATCGGGCACACCGTTTGCGTGTAGCTCCGAAGCAAAATAGTGTCGGAGCTTGTGAAATGAAAAATGCGGAACATCTGACTTGTCTACCAGTCTGTTAAATTGACCTTGAAGAACAGTCGGCGACATACCGAAGTATTGCCAGCTTTTAGCTTCGGTAATAACACTTTGTGGCAACGGAACAAAACGAGTGCCTGCAACCGTTTTAGTTGTTTTTATAACAAGTTTTTTATCGGGACCCATAACTGCGGCTTTATTAACATTTACTCCCAAATCTGTAAAATCATCAATAGTCAATGCGCAAATTTCGGAACGGCGCAATCCGCCTTGACTTGCAAGCAGTATCGGCACCCTGATTTTATCGTTTGCGTTGTCAAGCAAAATTGCAATATCGTTAGTTGTAGGAATTGTGTATTGCGGTTTGATTTTTTGCGGAAGTGTTGTATTAAAGTCAAAACTCGGACGATAAGTACGGACAACAGAATGTAGTAATCCGTGAGCATTTCTGACTGATTTCGGAGAATGGTCTGCCGACATCTCATTTACTGCTATTTGGATATGCTTTGCCGTGATTTTGGATAATTTCATCGGCATAAGCCTTTGAAAGTAGTTTTTGCTCAATTTTTTATACCCTGCAATAGTGGACGGCGAAAGAACAGCCGATTTACTCGCTATATAACGCTCGTAGGCTTCTTTAAGTGTCAAGTCCTCGTAAGTTTCTTCCTTGCGATTTAGAGCGTAATCAGCCGCCATATACTCGGCTTCTTTTTTTGTGGGTGCTGTAAAAGATTTATAGTGCCGTTTGTTTTGGTCGTCGGTGTACTCATAAACAAGCACACGCCAGTTACCGCTCTTTAATTTTTTTGCTTTTGCCATAATTATTATGCTCCTTTCGATTTTGTAAAAGGGCGCAAAAATCCCTTGTGCTTTCGCTGATTTTTTTCTTGAAAAACACAAGGGAATGTGGTACAATATTATTGCTTACTTATTGCACCATTGCACCCTGCGTGTAATGGTTTCCGTCTTATCCTGTTGGCGCAGGGTAGGGCGGATTTTTTTGTTTGACAAAATATGTCACGATATGTATAATAATATAAGAGAAGTCGGCATACTTCTCACATCCTATTCACAGCCGTTTGTTGGTCGCACAACAGGCGGCGGTTTTTATCTTATAACTTCTGCAATGCCGATAACTTTTCCGACACAATTAATATTTGTATATTCATTTAAAATTATATCTTCATATTCCTTATTGTGAGAAATAAGACGGTTTTTACCTAACTCTTTAATGTAACCCTCTGAATCCTTAACAAAGACACCGATTTCGCCGATGTCAACGCTCGGTTGTAATCTTACAAGTACATTATCTCCGTTATGATATGTAGGCTCCATACTGTCACCGCTGATTTCAATTACTAAATCAGCTTTGCGTGATTCGGGAGTGTCCACGACCTCGATTGTACCGTATCTGTTATCTTCAA
>CAMBNE010000163.1 GCA_945868935.1 uncultured Clostridia bacterium | reverse complement strand
TTCAGTATGTAGTCGAGCCGAAATTTGACGGTTTGTCGGTTTCCTGCGAATACGAAAACGGCGTATTCGTTCGTGGTTCAACTCGTGGCGACGGCACAACGGGCGAGGACGTAACGGATAACCTTATGACAATCAAAAGTCTGCCAAAGCGTATCGCAAACGCTCCTGAATATTTAGAAGTGCGTGGCGAGGTTTATATGTCGTTTGAAAGCTTTAATGAGCTTACAAAACGTCAGGAGGAAAACGAGGAAAAGACTTTCAAAAATCCCCGTAATGCCGCCGCAGGCTCTCTGCGCCAGAAAAATGCAAAAATTACAGCACAGCGCAAGCTCGATATTTTTGTATTCAACATTCAGCAGGTACGTGGTGCAGAGCTTACAACCCACAGCCAGAGCCTTAATTATCTTACGGAGCTTGGCTTTCCCACAGCCTTTTATAATGTCTACGACGATATTGAGGACGTAATTTCAGAAATCGAGCGAATCGGCGATATGCGAGGAAGCTTTGATTATGCAATCGACGGTGCTGTTGTAAAGGTTAACAGCTTTGAAACACGTTCACTTCTCGGCAGTACCGCAAAATACCCGAAATGGGCGGAGGCATATAAATATCCGCCCGAGGAAAAGCCTACAAAGCTTTTGAATATCGAAATAAACGTTGGCAGAACGGGCGTTTTAACCCCCGTCGGAAACTTTGAGCCTGTTTTGCTTGCAGGAACAACAGTCAGCCGTGCAACGCTCCACAACAAGGATTTTATAGAAGAAAAAGGTATATGCGTAGGCGATACGGTTATAATCCGCAAAGCAGGCGAGATTATCCCCGAGGTGCTTTCTGTTAAAGAGCACTCTGAAAACGCAGTACCCTTTGAATTTCCCTCACTTTGCCCGTCGTGCGGAAGTCCCGTTTCACAGGACGAGGGAGAGGCCGCAATACGCTGTACCAACACAGACTGTCCTGCACAGCTTATGCGACACCTGATTCACTTTGTCGGAAGAGATGCAATGGATATAGACGGGCTCGGTCCTGCCGTGCTTGAACAGCTTGTAAACGAAGGACTTGTAAAATCTCCTGCCGATTTGTACAGACTAAAGGCTGAAAATATATCAAGCCTTGAACGAATGGCTGAAAAGTCGGCGAATAACCTGATTTCTGCTGTTGAAAAGTCAAAGGAAAACGAGCTTTACCGCCTTGTTTTTGCACTCGGAATCCGCAATATCGGACTTAAAGCGGCAAAGCTATTGTGCGAAAACTTTCCGACAATTGATGATATAATGAACGCCAAATCCGCTGATTTTGAAACAATTGACGGCTTCGGAGAGGTAATGGCACTGAGTATTGAAAATTACTTTTTGCTTGATAGTACAAAGGAGCTTATTGCCGATTTAAAATCGCTCGGACTTAAAATGAAGTCCTCTGAACTTAAATCAAGCGGCGGAATTTTCAGCGGCAAAACCTTTGTACTAACAGGAACTCTGCCCACGATGAAACGCAGTGAGGCGTCGAAGATAATTGAAGAAAACGGCGGAAAAACAAGCTCATCCGTTTCAAAAAAGACCTCCTACGTTCTTGCAGGAGAAGAAGCAGGAAGCAAGCTTACAAAGGCGCAGTCGCTCGGAATAACAATCATTACAGAGGAAGAATTCAAGGCTATGCTTGAAAATTAACTTTGTCCTACACGTTTCTTTAAAAAATACAAATCCTTACATTTATAATTTTAGTAGCTTATAAATGTAAGGATGTTTTTTATGTATGAAATTTTGATAATCGTCGGTATAATAACTTTAATTTCGGCTTTAATTGCCGCATTTTCGTTTTTGGTAAAACGTATTATTAATCTTGTTTTATCAAAACGCAGACACGTAAAGCCGAAAATTATAATCTACCACCGCAAAAAAGACAATAGAAAAGCTTAAATTTTTTCAAGCGCTTCTTCAAGAGCATTTGCAAGCTGGTCGGGGCAGGATGTTCCTCTGCCTCGGCAGTCAATTCCTTTTATTCTCCTGATTGCTTCTTCTGCGTTCATACCCTTAACAAGCTCGCAGATACCTGTTGTGTTGCCTGCACAGCCACCGATGATTTCGCAGTTAGTAATAACTCCGTTTTCGTCAAGCTCTACATTCATCTGTCTTGAACAAACGCCGTGTGGAATATATGTGTGTGTCATACTATCGACCTCTTTCTGAATCTTTTGTTATTATGTTAACACAGTTTTTCAAAAAAATCTATATAATTCTATTTTTTTATTTTGAAATACAAAAACTTATGTTATACTAATAGAAAGATAAAGGATGTAGATATAATGTCAATTAAAATAAATCTCGGAGCGTGGAGCTCTGTTTTCGCAGTACCATCAAAAATTGTCGATGAGGGACTGAAATTTTCCGACGGCGTAAAGCTCAAGGTATTGCTTTACGTTCTGCGTAACAGCGGAAATGAACTTACCGACAGCGACATTTCAGCAGCGACAGGCGTAAATGTAACCGATATTCCCGAAGCACTTGATTACTGGGTGAGTATGGGAATTTTGCAGAAGAGCGAAAATGAATACAAGCCTGTTCAGACTGTAACTGATAAAGAAGGAAGTTATAATTCTGTATCAGAAAAAACATCAAGCAATAATTCTGATAATGAAATAAAACAAGAAGTTAATTCTAAAAATGAAAATAAAGCGACGTCAGTCGAAGAAATTTCAAACGAGGTTGAATCTGCAAAACAGCGTTTTACCGTAACACGTCCTCAGAAACCCGACTACGTTTTTACCTCACAGCGACTTGCAGTTGATGAGGAACTGAAAATTCTTGTAGGCGAGGCGCAGACGGCACTCGGCAAGGTGCTCTCAAATTCCGATATTTCAACGCTTTTAATGCTCAAAGACACCTGCGGATTACCTCTTGATGTCATTATTATGCTGATTCAGTATTGTATCAGCATCGACAAGGGCAATATGCGAGCAATAGAAAAAATCGGAATCGGCTGGGCAGACGAGGGGATAGATACGCTTGAGGCGGCTGACGACAAAATTCGCAGAGTAAAGCAGATGAATAAGAATTTTTCGGTTGTTTCCTCTGCTTTCGGACTTAAAAACGCAGGCTCGCCCACGAAAAAACAGCTTGAATACAGTGAAAAGTGGGTGGCTGAATGGAAATTTTCTCCCGAAATGCTCCGTGAAGCATACGAGAGGTGCGTTGACAGCAAGGGTGCAATGAAATTCAGCTATATTGACGGGATTTTAAAGCGCTGGAACAGCAACGGAATAAAAAACAAAAAAGAGCTTGAAAGATTTGAAAACTCTAATAATAAGAATAACACTACGAGAAAAACCTCGTATAACATAGACGAGCTTGATAAAATTGACACTCTTGATGATTTTTAAAAAGCAGGTGATTTAAATGGGATACAGCAGCAGTGTTTACAAAGCGGCGGCAGACAGACTTTTTGAAAGACGACTAAAGGCTGAAAAGGAAGCAGACAGGCGCAAAGCCGAAATATTTAAAAAATTGCCGAGAACAAGGGAGCTTGAAAAGGAAATTTCACGCTGCGGAATTCAGGCGGCACGTGCAGTTATCGGCGGCGGTGATGTAGTCGAAGAAATGAAGAATCTTCGTGACCGCAACCTTGCAATGCAGTCTGAGCTTGCCGAAATTCTCACTTCAAACGGATATGAAAAAAATGTTTTTGAGCCTGCCTACACTTGTAAAAAATGCAGTGATACCGGTTATTTTGAAGAAAACGGCAGAACGCTTGTTTGCAGTTGTTTAAAACAGACGCTTGTTTCCTGCGCCTGCGAGGAATTAAACCGCACAGCACCGCTTTCTCTTTCAACCTTCGACAGCTTCAGCCTCGATTATTATGACAGCGAAGTTGATTCCAAAACAGGAATTTCTCCCTACAATCATATGAGTAAAATCCTGCGTTACTGCCGTAGCTACGCCGAGAATTTCACCAAAAACTCCGAGAGTATCCTGATGAAGGGTGCAACAGGACTCGGCAAAACCCACCTTTCACTTGCAATAGCAAACGAGGTTATCAAAAAGGGCTATGGCGTAATTTACGTTTCTGCTCCTTCGCTTATGCAAAAGCTTGAAAAGCTGTACTTTTCAAGTGATGATGATAACT
>CAMBNE010000162.1 GCA_945868935.1 uncultured Clostridia bacterium | reverse complement strand
ACAAGTGCCGATATCCTCTGCACCTTCCTCTGTGTCTGAACCTGTTGCATAAAGGTTCACCGACACTTCTGTGGCTGTAGGAGACCAAACCTTGAAGGTTGTGCTCTCGGGTGAATAAGTTGCACCCAAATCACGCTTTGTGTATGCATATTCGTTGTCGATTGCTTCGCAAGCCTGTGTATAAGCAGAATCAGCAACGATATCAGCCGAAACGGGTTCGGAATCAGTTGTAGCTGCAAAGCCTGATACAACGCTTGTTGAAGCGAGCATACAAACAGCGAGAACAGCAGCCATAAGCTTCTTTGTAGTTCTCATAGATAATATTCCTCCTTAATAAATTCTTATAATCTATTCCGCTAAGCGGAAATAACTACCTTGATTATTCTTCAACGTCCATATTCTCTCTGAATTTTTTTATTCCCTTTACGTGAGAATAAATTGCAGAGGCAATGCAGAGTGCAAGGATTAATCCTGCTCCGATATAAACATATATCAGCAAATCTGCAAGAGGGTCAGGAGTTGATGAATAGTTCAGCAAAACATTGATTTCCCCTTTTTTAAAGGTACCGGATGAGTTTTCGGGAATTCTAATCAGCGACATATCTTCATACTCATTTTCGGGTACGGAATAGCTCTCGCCCTCCTTGCCCTTGTATGTCTTTTTCTCAATGATTTTGCCGGTATTGTCCATATAGATTGCGTTGACAATGCATACGGATTTGTCGGTATCGTCGGTTACTCTCGTGTATTTATATGTAACGGTTGTTTCACCGCTGTTTACTTTTCCTGCACCGTTGTCGGGAAGGCTGTCGAGAACAAGGCTGTAATTTTCAATTGACGGAAGCTCGGGGGTAAAGTACTGCTCTCCCTCTCTGTTGCGGATTACATAAGAATCTGCAAGCTCCGTGTTATTGACGTCGTCAACAAATTTAAAAATAACCCTTGACATTTTGCCTTCAAATTCTTCAACATAAACGCTTGCGTGCTTTACACTGTTTTCAAAAACATCGGAAGTATCACCGCTTGACTGCTTTATGTCGTAATTGAGAGAGTCGGCAAAATCGGTAACATCATAGGCTGTGCCAAGCTCACCGCTTACGGTCTGCTTTTTGATAAGCTCCTTTGTTTTGTTATCGTAGTAGCTTACTACAACAGCACCCTCGTCATCGGTGATACCTGCAGTTTCAAAGCTTTTTTTATCAACAAGAATTGCCGCAGAATGAGCCTTGAGCTTAACAGAGCCGCTTACTTCGCCGAGGTTTCTGAGTCCTGCTGTTTCTTCATCGGCAATTCTTATCCAGTCACCGCTTATTGTAACAGTCTGTTCTTCGTCGCCTCCGTTGAAGATTACGCACATCTTGCTCCATTTGTCGCTGACGGTGTTGTTTATTGTGTAGCCCGTTACGCCCTTCGGAACATTTTCAATATATGTGAGGTTGTTTGCAGTCATTGCAGTACAATCCTTAAATGCTTCAAAGCTTTCACGGATTTTAAGAAGTCCTCTGTAATACTCAACAATGTCGCTGAAATTATCAAGATTCTTCCAGTCAATCATATTTTCTTCTCTGCTTGAAGCGTAGGAATTCTCGTCGCCGTCCTTGCTTCTGGCAAATTCCTCGCCCGAAAGCATAAAAGGAATTCCCTGAGAGGTCATAACAATTGCGGCTGAAAGCTTGTTCATACTTACAAGATCCTCGTAGCGCTTGCGGTACTCCTTGTCTTTTCCGTAAACAGAATCAACAAGCTTATCGTAAAGACAGAGGTTATCGTGGCAGGATGCGTAGGTAACGCACTGATTAGGAACGCTCGCCCAACCTGTTGAGGTGTCGGACTGACCAGCAATTCCTGTTTTGAGCGCAGCACGTGAAGAACCTGACTGAATAAAGCCTTTGTCAACGCCGCCTGTACTTCCTTTTATTGCATCACGTATTGTATCGTCAAAAGCACCGATTCGGCTGTCAAGCTTCTTTAAATTCTTCTGATTAGCCATAACAGTGCCTTCGTCGCACTGTGTGGGCATATCCCATGCTTCGCCGTACATTATAATCTTTTTGCCGCTTCCGTCATCATAGAGATTATCAAGGGCACTTCTGACGCTGTTCATTGTAGTAACGTCGTGAAGTCCCATCAAATCAAAACGGAATCCGTCAATGTGATACTCCTTTGCCCAATAGGTTACGGAATCAACCATATATTTTCTGAACATAGCGTGTTCGGAAGCAGTATCGTTGCTGCAGCCTGAGCCGTTTGAGAATGTTCCGTCATCGTTCATTCTGTAATAGTAATTCGGGACGGTATCCTGAAAAGCGGAGTCTGTAGAGTAGGTGTGGTTATAGACAACGTCCATAATAACGCCGATTCCTGCATTATGGAGCGCCTGAATCATCTGCTTACATTCTTTGATTCTTGTACTGCCGTTGTAGGGATTTGTCGAATAAGAACCCTCGGGACAGTTGTAGTTTACTGGATCGTAGCCCCAGTTATACTGCTTATTAATGTCCTTGCTCTCGTCAACGGAACCGAAATCATAAAAAGGCATAATCTGAACATACTTTACACCGAGCTTTTTAAGGTAATCAACGCAGGTTGAGGTTGCACCCTGAATACCGTCAACGGTTGTGCCCTCTTCGGTAAATGCAAGGAACTTTCCTCTGTTCTTTTCGGAAACTCCGCTTGACTCGGAAGAAGAAAAGTCGGCAACAGAAACCTCCCAGACTGAAGCATCAGTCTGATTATTAACAAGGATATGCTTGTCATTTTCCCAACCCTCGGGGTTAGTTTTTGACAAATCGACAACCATTGAGCGTTTGCCGTTTACACCGCAAGCCTTTGCGTAAATGTCATATGTTTCTTTAACGCGGTTGCCGTGCTTTACTGTATAAGTATAGTATTTGCCTGCAAGGTCGCCAAAAACTTTGCACGACCACACGCCTGTTTTCTTGTCGAGAACGAGAGCCTTCGACTCAAGTACGCCTGCATCTCCCTCATCGTCACTGCCGTGTTCGTAGATATTTACCTTTATGCTTGACGCATTCGGTGACCATACCTTAAATACAGTTGAATCCTTACTGTAAGTAGCGCCCAAATCTGAGCCTGTATATGTTGTTTTATCAAGAGCAGCAGCATATGCCTGATAGTCCGTTTTTTTGTTATTTGTTGCGGCAGAAGCCTCTGCCATACACATTGAGCCAATCATCATAAATGCCATTACTCCCGTTAGAATTTTTTTGAAAAGCAATTAAAATGCCTCCTGACTGATTGCATTCCATTTAGATAATTTTATCATATTATGCTCTTGATTTTAATTCTGATTTAGAATAATCATATTAAAGGAGGTTTTTATACTGTAGAAAATTGTATGGATTTTATGTGCATTTTGCCTAACTAATATTTACCAAATTTTGTTATTTATGGATTTAAAAAATAAAATAACTCCGAATGCAGGTGAATAATCAGACATTCGGAGTTTATTGACAGATATTAAATATTCAGTCCGTAGCGTGACGAATTTATCAGCGTGCTTTCAATTCTCAGCAAGCGGTTGTACTTGCTTACTCTGTCTGTTCGGCAGGGTGCGCCTGTTTTTATCTGACCTGCATTTACTGCAACAGCAATATCTGCAATTGAGGTGTCCTCGGTTTCGCCGCTTCGGTGTGAAATAATTGTGCTGTAGCCTGCTTTTTGTGCAGTGTCGATTGCTTCGAGAGTTTCGGTGAGCGTTCCTATCTGATTGATTTTTATAAGAATTGAATTTGCCGCACCTATTTCAATTCCGTGTTTAAGACGTTTGGTGTTGGTAACAAATAAATCGTCACCTACAAGCCTTACTCTGTCCCCTATCTTCTCGGTTATTTTTGTCCAGCCGTCCCAGTCATATTCAGAAAGCGGGTCTTCAATTGAGATTATTGGATATTCATTTACAAGTTTTTCAAAATATTCCGTAAGCTTTTCGCTTGAAAGCTCAATTTTACGCTTTGGCAGCTTATAAACTCCCTCACGGTACCACTCCGAAGCCGCTGCATCAAGTGCTATTTTGATATCGTCTATTGAGTAGCCGGCAAGCTCAATTGCGCTGATGATAAGTTCAATTGCCTGTTCGTCACTTTCAAGGCTCGGAGCAT
>CAMBNE010000161.1 GCA_945868935.1 uncultured Clostridia bacterium | reverse complement strand
AAGGAGATCCTTTGTATCGGGGTCGTTGTTTACAAGGTTTGCAATCTCGTTGATGTACTTGATGATTGCCTTTGCTCTTGCGTAACCGGGAGCTGCCTTTGCACCGAAGATGAATGTTGTGGGAGTCCAGTTAGTGAGCTTCTTGTCCTTTAATCTGAAGTAGATTGTAAGAATTGAGAAAGCGTTAAGAAGCTGTCTTTTGTACTCGTGAAGACGCTTAACCTGAACGTCGTAGATTGAATCGGGGTTGATGTCAAAGCCGTCCATCTTCTTGATGTACTCGGCAAGCTGAACCTTCTTCTTCTTCTTGATGTTGTTGAACTTTGTGATTGTTCTTGCGTCCATACAGTCGTTGAGCTTTGAAATGAGTGAAAGGTCAATAAGCCACTCGTCAGAGCCGACTTTCTCTGTGATAAGAGCAGAAAGCTCGGGGTTGCAAAGACCTAACCAACGGCGCTGTGTGATACCGTTTGTCTTGTTCTGGAATCTCTCGGGATATACCTGATACCACTCCTTAAGGACGTCGTCCTTGAGGATTTCTGTGTGGAGCTGTGCAACACCGTTTACATAAGTAGCGGCATATGTTGCAAGTCTTGCCATATGAACAACATTGCCGTCGATAATGCGCATTTTAGCCTTCATTTCCTCGGAAATGCCCTTTGCAGTGAGCTCTTCCTGACACTTGTTGGCAATGAGAGCGATAATGTGATAAATTTCGGGGATAACCTGAGTCATAAGGTCAGCAGGCCACTTTTCAAGAGCCTCGCCTAAAACTGTGTGGTTAGTGTATGAGCAGGTCTTTCTTGCGATTTCGAATGCTTCGTCAAAGCTAAGACCCTCAGCCATAAGAAGTCTTACAAGCTCGGGAACGCAGGATACGGGGTGTGTATCGTTAAGCTGAATAGCGTTTTCCTTTGCAAAGAAGCTGAAATCGTTGCCGTGCTTTGCCTTGTAGCGGTGCATAATGTCCTGAAGTGAAGCTGAGCAGAAGAAATACTGCTGCTTTAAGCGGAGCACCTTGCCCTCGTACTTGTTATCGTTGGGATAAAGAACCTTTGAGATGTTCTCAGCGTCGTTCTTCTCCTTAACAGCCTTGTCGTACTGTGTGTCGTTGAAAGCGGTAAAGTCAAAATCGTTTACAGCCTCAGCCTGCCACAGACGGAGTGTATTGATGTTGTCTGTCTTACAGCCGATAACAGCCATATCGTAGGGAACAGCCTTAACAGTCTGGTCCTTAAAGGAAACTGTTACAGCCTCGTCCTCTTTTCTGATGCACCAGGGGTCTTCGAATCTCTGCCAGTTGTCGGCAACTTCTACCTGATAGCCGTCCTCGATAAGCTGCTTGAAAAGACCGTATTTATAGCGGATGCCGTAGCCGTCAAGCGGAACTTCCTGAGTTGCGGCACTGTCAAGATAGCAGGCTGCGAGTCTGCCGAGACCGCCGTTACCGAGAGCAGCGTCGTCGATGTCCTCAAATACGTTGATGTCAACGCCCTTTTTCTTGAGCATTTTCTTAACGTCCTCGAGGATTCCGAGGCAGTAGAGATTGTTGTACATCATTCTGCCCATAAGGAACTCAGCTGAGAAATAGTAAGCTCTGCGTTCGCTGTTGTGTTTAGCCTTGCTCTTAGCCCAGTTATCTGCAATTTCGCCCATAACAGCCTTGCCGAGAGAAAGATGAAGCTCGGAAGGAGTAAGCTCTTCAACCTTTTTGCAGTACATTGACTGTGCTGTGAGTTCAAGCTTTTCCATAATATTACCCATTGTTTAGTCCTCCAGTCGTCCGCTATTTACAGACATTGTTTTTAATTTATCTGCAAGCTCTTCTGTGAGAGCATCGCTTTCAAGTCGCCATGTCCAGTTTCCGCCGAGAGTTGACGGAGTGTTCATTCTTGCGTCCTTGCCAAGACCTAAAATATCCTGCATAGGAACGATTGCCATTCCTGCCTTGCTTTCGTAAGCTGTGCGGATAAGTCCCCAGTTAAAAGGCTCGTCGTCAGGCATTTTGCAGTAACTTCTTGCGTAGGCAACATCATCGGGATTAGCAGTTTCAACCCAGCCCATAAGGGTGTCGTTGTCGTGAGTACCTGTGTAAACTACGCAGTTTTCTGTATATTTATGCGGAAGGTAGTCGTTTTCCTCGCCGCTGTCAAAAGCAAATTCAAGAACCTTCATTCCCGGATAGCCTGTCTGCTCCATAAGCTCGGTTACGTCGGGAGTAAGAGTTCCGAGGTCCTCTGCAACAATGTCAATCTTGCCGAGCTCTTCTTCCATCATCTTGAAGAACTTGATTCTCGGACCTACAACCCATTCGCCGTTGATTGCGTTCTCGGCAGGGTACGGAATTGAATAGTAGCTTGCAAAAGCTCTGAAGTGGTCGATTCTTGTGATGTCATACAGCTTTGAAGCCGCCTTGATGCGCTCAAACCACCACTCGTAATCTGTCTGCTCAAGGTAATCCCAGTCGTAGAGAGGGTTGCCCCAGAGCTGACCTGTTTCGGAGAAGTAGTCGGGCGGACAGCCTGCAACCGCAATCGGGTCGCCGTCATCATAGAGCTGGAACAGCTCGGGATTTGCCCAGGTGTCTGCGCTGTCCATTGCAACGTAGATAGGCATATCGCCAAGAATCTTGATTCCGAGTCCGTTTACGTATGCACGGAAAGCCTCCCACTGCTCGTAGAATTTGAACTGAACGAACTTCCAGAAGTCAACCTCGTCCTTGAGCTTGCGCTCGTAACGCTTAACAGCCGCTTCTTCGTGCATTTTGATTTCTTCATCGGGCCATTCTGTCCACGAAACCATATTAAAGCTCTTTTTAACAGCCATATAAAGCGCATAGTTTTTCAGCCACTTGCAGTTTTTGCGCTTGAATGACGAAAAGGCTTTCTGCTCGTCCTTGCTGAGCTTTTTGAAGTTATTGTAAGCAATCTTCAAAACTTCGAATCTGCTGTTGTAAATTTTTTCGTAATCAACTTCGGCATTGTTACTGCCCCAGTCAAAGCTTTCAATCTGCTCTTTGGCAACAAGACCCTCGTCGCAGAGAGTGTCGAGATCAATCAGGTAGGGATTGCCTGCGTAGGTTGAAAAGGACTGGTACGGTGAATCGCCGTAGCTTGTCGGACCAACGGGGAGAATCTGCCAAACAGTCTGACCTGCCTTTTTGAGGAAGTCAGCAAATTTGCGAGCCTCTTTGCCGATAGTACCGATTCCGTAGGGGGACGGAAGCGAAGTAATCGAGAGAAGAATACCTGCGCTTCTAGCCATAAAAATCAACTCCATTCTGACGGATATTAAATTTTAAACTCTGCAAAGTTTGGGCGCAATACGCCCCACAGCTTCACAGTATCAATATAATATTAGCACATAATAGTTTTTTTTACAAGTTTTTTTTAGAATTCTTACTTTATTATTACTTTGTTTTACATTTGCTCGTAAATAATGTTTAAAATTGTGAATAAAACCGCATCAGAGGTCAGTTTTCTGATGTAATTTCTTGCATCAACCCTGTTTGATGCAAGGCTGAAATCGAGTTTTAATGCATAAGTTTTGTTTTTTGTACATACTCCGCAGTAAACAAGACCGACGGGTTTTTCGGGAGTGCCGCCCGTTGGACCTGCGATTCCCGTTGCACTGATTCCGATGTCGGCACCCGAGAGTTTTTTCACGCCCTCAGCCATCTGGATTGCTGTTTCGGCAGAAACTGCACCGAGCACGCTGAGTGTTTCCTCGCTTACGCCGAGAATTTTGTGCTTGATTTCGTTTGAGTAGGAGCAGATTCCGCAGTCGAAAACCTCGCTTGAACCGCTCACTCGTGTTATGCGCTCGCTGACGAGTCCGCCTGTACAGCTTTCGGCGGTTGCGACCTTGAGCTTCTTTTTCATAAGCGTTAAAACAACGTTTTCCTGCAATGTGTCTGCATTTAAATTATTCTTTCGCAAAAGCTGGATTATATCTGTTTCGGTAAGAGTTATCATAAAAATCACATCCTTATTTTTTATAATTACATTAACGTCTAATCTGCATCTTCGTAGGGATACGGCGTGCCGTATCCGCACAAAAATTGCAATGCAATTTTTGTGAATGGGACGTCTGGGAAGCCGTCCCCTACGGAAAGGTTTGTTT
>CAMBNE010000160.1 GCA_945868935.1 uncultured Clostridia bacterium | reverse complement strand
ACAAAACAGGCGCAAGTGCAACAATCGGAATTGCGTTGAACGCTCCTACAATTGTCAATCCACCTGCTCCCCATTTCTGAAAGAGTGATGCAAAAACTGCTATAAGATAACCGACAATTGAGCCGATAATCAAGCCTGCAAGAGCTACGATTATTGTGTAGAGTGCGTTTTCGCCGATTGACGGCAGATTATCAAGGATTATTCTGCAAATTCTTGACGGTAGCGGCAGGGTGTTTACGTCTGTATTAAAAATTTTATGAAGAATTTGTCCCTGCCAGAGAGCGATAATCAAAACGCCGAACAAAACAGGAAGCAAAATTGTGCTTAATGTCTGAGCGACTTTGTTTTCTTTTAGCCTGTGCCACAAGCTTTTTCTTTTCTTAATCAATTAAGCCGCCCCCTTTTTCTTTGTTTTGCGTTCTATTCGCTTCAGCGGTGAAACAAGCTTTTCTATCCAGCCCATCAGAGAACAGCTCAACACGCCTATTACTGCGCTGAACACTACTATATCCCAGAAAACGTAAATTGACATTGCGTGCTTAAGCGACTGAGAAAGCATACAGCCCAGTCCTCCGTCACCCTGCAGAGTATCGACAAGGATTGAAGCCGTTATAGCCATAGGAGCTGCGATTTTCAGTCCCGTAAAAAAGTACGGAATACACGAGGGTATAAGCATTTTAAAGTAAATGGTTGATTTTTTGGCGGCATATGAATACATAAGCTCATATTTTGCCTTTTCAACCGAATTAAGACCTGCAAGCGTGTTTGTTGCGACGGGATAGAAAGTAAGAATTGCCGCAATGATAATTCGGCTTGAGCCGATGTCGTGAGTCATTGCAAGGATAATCGGCGCCATACCGAGGATAGGAATAAGCTGAATTAGCATAAGGTACGGAGCGGCTATTTTCTCGACAATTCTCGAAAGCTTCATCAGAATTGCAAGTATAAAGCCTATCAGTGTACCGATTAAAAATCCCTGTCCTGCTCTTGAAAGCGTCTGACCTGCATTTACCAGAACAACCTGTGTACAGCTCATACCGTTTGCTACGGGTTTTGGGTCGAAAAACGATGCTATAATCTGCCAGATATGAGGAAGTATGTTTTCGGGAGTGCGCTTTGTCGCCGCAACCACAAAAGCAAATATCTCCCAGATTACGACAATTCCGAGCACCCACACAAGCATTACAAGTGCTTTGGAATTTCGTATGTTATTGATTACTTTTTTCATAAGCTGCCACCTTCAAAACTGTTTCTTACCTTTGAAACAAGCTCACCGAAGTGAGGAGTGTCACGCATATCAGTTGTTCTCGGATACGGCAGGTCGACGTCTACTACGGCTGAAAGCCTGCCCGGATGAGGAGAAAGAACGCAGATTCTGTTTGAAAGGAAAACTGCCTCCTGAATATTGTGAGTTACAAAGACGATTGTCTTGTTCGTCTTTTCCCAGATTCTCAGCAAATCAAGGTGAAGCTTTTCCTTTGTAAATTCATCAAGTGCCGAGAACGGCTCGTCCATAAGGAGAATTTCGGGGCGGATACCAAAGGCTCTTGCAATTCCGACTCTCTGCTGCATACCGCCTGAGAGCTGTTGAGGATAGTGATTTGCAAATTTTGTAAGTCCCACCATTTCGAGCATTTCGTCTGCCCTGTCGCTTCTGTCCTTCTTTGAATAACCCATAATTTCAAGCGGAAGCTCTATGTTTTTCTTAACCGTTCTCCACTCAAAAAGTACGGGACTCTGGAAAACAATTCCGAACTTCTGCATCAGTCTTATTTCTTTGGGCGTCATACCGCTTACTCTTACGTTGCCCGAGGTTGGCTCGAGCAAGTCGGCTATTGTTCGGAGCAATGTTGTTTTACCACAGCCCGACGGTCCTAACAGCGAGATAAATTCGCCCTTGTGAATATCAAAATCCACATTGTCAAGCGCTTTTACGTCGTTGCCCTTGTTGTCCTTGAACACAACCGACACATTATTTATCGCTATTTCAACATCATTTTTGGGGTTATAAGCATTTGTTAGGCTCATACTTTAATCCTCCTGTATGTATAAAAAAGGCACGGCAACAAAGCTTTAAATTCAGCTCCGTTGCTGTGCCTTAGTTCAGATTATTTATAGAGATTCCTGTAAATTCGTTTGCAGTCTTCTGCGGTTACTTCCTTAACTGTATTTGCGGGACTTCCGCTTGCTACGGCGTCCTGCGCCATTTTGTCAATTTGGAGATAATATTCCTCTTTGTCAATTCCGTACTGTTCAAGCGTCGGAATTTCACATATATCACAAATTTTCTGAAGTGAGCCGATAAACTTATCAGCCGCTTCTTTGTCTGTATCGGTTTCTAAAGCAACCTTTGTTTCTCGTCCGAGGTTTGCAAACTTTTCATACGCTCCCGACTCTGCAAAGCTTAAACATTCCTTTAAAAGCATTGCATTTGACATTCCGTGCGGAACGTGGAAAAGTGCACCTATCGGGCGGCTCATTCCGTGAACGATTGTAACGCTTGAATTGTTTATGCAGATTCCTGCTTCAAGAGCAGCAAGGCTCATCTGCTGTCTTGCTTCACTGTTTTCAGGTTCATTATATGCAATCGGAAGATATTTCATAATTCTCTTTACTGCCGAAACTGCAAGAGTATCTGTAAGCGGAATTGCTTTTTTTGAAGTGTAGGCTTCTACTGCGTGGGTAAGCGCGTCAAGTCCCGTTGCCGCAGTCACCGACTTTGGCGAGCTTACGGTAAAGCCTGAATCAACAATTGCAAGCTGAGGAATAAGAACATCACCCTTTAAAAGCATTTTTATTCCCTTTTCCGAGTCGGTTATTACGGTAAACTTTGTAGCCTCACTGCCTGTTCCTGCTGTTGTTGGAATTGCGGCAAGAGGCGGTATTGCTCCTTTGATTTCAACTCCGTTGAAGTCGGAGATTTTGCCGCTGTTTACCGACATTGCGGCAATTGCCTTTGCCGAATCAAGAGGACTTCCTCCTCCGATTCCGATGATAAAATCACAGCCCGAGCTTTTAAAAAGCTCAACTCCCTGCTCAATCATTTTGTCGGTTGGCTCTCCAGTAATGCCGTCAAAAATTTCATATGAAACTTCTATTTCATCAAGCATATTCAAAAGCTTTGCCATCATCTCGGAAACTGCAACATGCTTGCCTGTTACGATAAAAGCCTTGTTTCCCATTGCCTTTATGTAGGGAACGGATTCCGAAAGCACGTCAGTTCCTGAAACAATGTGGCTTGGTATTGCAAAATGTGACATTTTATTACCTCTAATCAAATAAGGTTATTATCAACATATGTAAGAACCTCGTCCATTTTGACCATTTCTTCCTTAATCTGCTCCTCGGTGATAATCAGCGGAGGATTAACAAAGAGCATATTTTCGTGAGAATATGTCATAAAACGTTTTTCCTTCAACATACCGATAAGCTTACCCATAATTCCTTCGGGGTCTTTACCGTAGGGAACGAGAGGCTCTTTTGTTGCTTTGTCTTTTACAAGCTCAATTGCCGAGAAAAGACCGATATATCTTACATCACCTACGCAGGGATGCTTTGCTTTCATTTCTTCAAGTATATTTCCAAGCACCTTGCCTACTGACCTTACATTGTCGAGAATTTTTGCCTCACTGTAGTAGTTTACACAGGCTACGCCTGCCGCACAGGCAAGAGGATGACCGCTGTAGGTGAGTCCGCAGGAAAGAAGATTATCATCAAAATACTCCGCAATCTTCTTTGAAACTGCAACGCCGCCGAGAGGTACATAACCGCAGGTAACGCCCTTTGCAAAGGTTACGATATCAGGTACAACGTCAAAATTCTGAAACGCAAACATCTCGCCTGTTCTGCACCAGCCTGCCATAACCTCGTCGCAAATCATCAGAATGTTAAATTCATCACAGATTTTGCGGACACCGGGGAGATATCCCTTTGGCGGAATAATAACGCCGTTGGAGCCTGTAATCGTTTCCATAACGACTGCGGCTACGCTGTCGGGACCTTCGTATATAATCTGCTCACGAAGCTTTGTAAGGTAAAACTTCGTAGCATCTTCTTCGGAGTCAAACTCAATTGCCTCTCTGTAAACATAGGGGTCAAAGAATTTTACAAATCCGGGAATACCAGGTTCAAGTGTATATCTTCTCGGCTCGCCTGTCAGATTGCCTGC
>CAMBNE010000159.1 GCA_945868935.1 uncultured Clostridia bacterium | reverse complement strand
TAAAATAAAGCTCGGTGTTTAAATCGTCAATGCGAAGATACAGCGCAGACGGTTTTGCATTGACAGGCTTTACAGGTACATTACGTGGCTGCTGTCCTGCATTGAGTGCAAAGCTGTTGTTTTTACATTCCTCATTCGAGCGAGCCTTTTCGATTGAATCGCAGATAAGCTTTGGCTCCTCGTTTTCTTTAAAATTCAGCGTTCCCCGAATTAAAATTGCGTTTCCGTCACTTAAATTTAGTGCGTACTTTTCATAGACATTAGGGAAAACAACAGCCTCCATTGAGCCGTATCTGTCCTCAATATTCACGAAAGCCATCATCTTATTGTTCTTGGTAAGCTGAGTTTTGACCTTTGAAACAATACAGACAAGCGACACCTTTTTGCCGTCAAAATAAAGTCCCGAATCATTCGAGATAATCTCGCCCGTTCTGTCGGCTTTAATTATGCGTGAAAATTCGGTGTAATCGTCCATAGGGTGACCGCTTAAATACATTCCTGCAATCTCGTTTTCCATATGGAGAAGCTCATTTTTCGGAAATTCCTCCATATCGGGTATTTCAGGCTCGGAAGAGGTTTTCTGAGCTTCTCCTCCCAAATCAAAAAACGAAATCTGTCCGCCCATATTGCGCTTTGACTCGTAATCCAAATCGTCAAGAACTGTTTTGCTTACTGCAAGAAGCTGACGCCGATTTGCACCGAGAGTATCGAAAGCACCGCATTTTATAAGGCTTTCAATTGCTCTGCTGTTCATATTTCTGCCGTAAAGACGTTTGCAGAAATCATAAAACGATTTATAAGGCTTGTATCTTCTTTCTGCAATAATCTCATCAATAAACTGCTTTCCGAGGTTTTTAATTGCAAGCAAACCGTAGCGGATATTACCTCCGATTACGGAAAATCCGTGATTACTTTCGTTGACGTCGGGCGGAAGAACTTTGATTCCGAGCCGCTGACATTCGCCGATATATACTGCCATTTTGTTCTGATTATCAAGCACGCTAGACAGCAGAGCCGCCATATATTCACGTGGGTAGTAGCACTTAAGCCACGCTGTTTTATAGGATATTGAAGCATAAGCCGCGGCGTGGGATTTATTGAAAGCGTAGGACGCAAAGCTTTCCATTTCATCATAAATGGAATTTGCTACCTTTTCATCAATACCACGTCTTATACAGCCGTCAACAACAATACTGCCGTTTTCATCGGTAAGACCGTGAATGAAAATATTTCTTTCCTTTTCCATTACGGCGTGTTTTTTCTTGCTCATTGCACGGCGCACAATATCGGCTCGTCCGAGGCTGTAGCCTGCAAGTGTGCGGAAAATCTGCATTACCTGTTCCTGATATACGATACAACCGTAGGTTACTTCGAGAATTTCTTTGAGCATCGGGTGCTTATAGCGGATATGCGACGGGTTGTGTCGGCAGTCAATGTAGGTAGGAATACTGTCCATAGGACCGGGACGGTAAAGTGAAAGTACGGCAATTAAATCCTCAACACTGTCGGGTTTTAGCTGAGTAAGCACGTTGCGCATACCCTGACTTTCAAACTGGAACACTCCCTCGGTATAACCCTTTGAAATCATATTAAAGACATTTTTATCATCTTCCCTGACATTATCGGGGCTATATTCGGGGTGATTGTGCTTTATAAGCTTTTCAGCGTCATCAATTACAGTCAGGTTACGCAACCCGAGAAAATCCATTTTAAGCAAGCCGAGCTCTTCAAGGGTTGTCATAGTAAACTGAGTAACAACGTTATCGTCATTTTTGGAAAGCGGAACGTAGTCGGAAACAGGCTTGTCGGTGATTACTACGCCTGCGGCATGCATTGTAGCATGACGAGGCATTCCTTCAATGCTCATTGCAATATCAAGTAGATTTTTAGTCTGCTCGTCCTCGTTATAGCGTTTATAAAGCTCGGAGCTGATTTTGAGTGCTTTTTCAATTGTTATGTTGAGCTCCATGGGCACAAGCTTTGCAATTACGTCAACTGTTGCATACGGAATTGCAAGCGCTCTGCCGACGTCACGAATTGCGCCCCTTGCCGCCATTGTTCCAAAAGAAATAATCTGGGCAACGTGGTCTTCGCCGTACTTACGTACAACGTAGTCTATTACCTCTCCCCTGCGTTCCTTGCAGAAGTCGATATCGAAGTCGGGCATACTGACACGCTCAGGGTTTAAAAAGCGTTCAAACAGCAAATTGTATTTTATCGGGTCAATCGCAGTAATTCCGATACAGTAAGCACAAAGCGAACCTGCACCGGAGCCTCTGCCGGGACCTACCGGAATTCCGTTTGACTTTGCATACTGGACAAAGTCGTTTACGATTAAATAATAATCGACAAATCCCATTTTTGAAACCGTGCTTATTTCGTATTCAAGTCGGTCAATAAGGCTTTGGTCGGGATTTTCTCCGTAGTGTTTATATAGTCCCTTGTAGCAATTTCTTCTGAAATATTCAAGGTGGTCTTCGTTGTTCGGAACGTCAAAGCGAGGAAGCTTGCGAACACCGAACTCAAACTCAACATTGCATCTGTCGGCAATTTTCTGAGTATTATCAATCGCCTGCGGATATTTCGGGAAAAGCTCACGCATTTCTTCTTCGGTTTTCAGATAGAACTCGTTGGTCTGAAACTCCATTCTGTCGTTGTCGTTGATTGTACGGTTAGTCTGAATACAGAGTAAGATATTGTGGGTTTTACTGTCCTCTTTTTCAATGTAGTGGCTGTCGTTCGTTGCGACAATATCTACGCCGATTTCGTCTGCTATGCGCACAAGGCTTGGGATAATCCTCTGCTGTTCTTCAATTCCGTGATTCTGAAGCTCAATAAAGAAATTGTCCTTACCGAACAAGTCCCTGTAATACTCGGCTTTGGCTTTTGCCGCATTATAATCACCGTCGAGGAGCTTTTGCGGAATTTCTCCTGCAAGGCAGGCTGAAAGGCAGATTAAGCCCTCGTGATATTTTTCAAGAAGCTCGTCATCAATTCTCGGTTTTGAATAGAATCCCTCCGTAAAGCCGTAAGAAACGAGCTTTATTAGATTCTGATAGCCTGTGTTGTTCTCGCAAAGGAGCACCATATGATAGTACTTTTCGTATGACGAGGTTTTGTCAAAGCGTGAGTGAGGTGCAACGTAGACCTCACAGCCGATAACAGGCTTGATGTTTTCTTTAATACACGCTCTGTAAAAATCAATCACGCCGTACATTACGCCGTGATCGGTTATTGCCAGCGAGGTCATACCCTTCTGACGTGCGGCAGACACTATTTTATTTATACGGCACGCACCGTCAAGCAGGCTGTATTCGGTATGAACGTGCAAATGTGCAAAAGCCATAATCAATCACCGTTTACTGTTGCATTGATTTTTCCGTCAGAAAATTCAAGCGTGAAATTATCACCCTTACTAAGCTGTGTACTTGAAGTAATTACACTGCCGTCTTTTTCGGCTATTGAGTAACCTCTTGAAAGAACCGAAAGAGGATTCAGGCTTTCAAGCTTGGCGGAAATTTTTGTTATCTCATTTGATTTTTCATTATATTTTTCGTTAATTATATTCTGCATTTTATTCAGTAACAGCTCAATATTTTTCTCATACTTATCAATTTTTGACTGAGGCGATACAAGGGAAATTCTGCGCTGAAAATCAATCATCTGTGAACTGTTTTTTCTGAATTGTGAATCCATAAAGGAAGAAAGATACTGTAGCTGTGAATTATAATATGTCATTAATTCTGCTTTATCGGGAACGGCAAGCTCTGCCGCCGCTGACGGTGTGGGAGCACGCATATCCGAAACAAAGTCGCAGATTGTAAAATCAGTTTCGTGACCGACTGCGGAAATTACGGGAATTTTGCAGTCGTAAATTGCATTGGCAAGTGCTTCATCGTTAAACGCCCACAAATCCTCAATCGAGCCGCCGCCCCTGCCGATAATTATTACGTCGCAGGCGTTGTACATATCAAGTGTTTTCACTGCTCGTACAAGCTGTTCGGGAGCGCTGTCACCCTGAACGAGTACGGGACACATAACGATATTTACGCAGGGAAATCTTCTGTAGAGGATGTTGCGGATATCCTGAACAGCCGCACCTGTCGGAGAGGTTATAACACCGACTGTCTTAGGAAATTTCGGCAAAGGATTTTTGTGTGATGCCTCAAAAAGTCCTTTTT
>CAMBNE010000158.1 GCA_945868935.1 uncultured Clostridia bacterium | reverse complement strand
CGGCACAAAGGGCATTGCGTACGTCACAAATTACGGTATCACAAACGGCGCTATCGCCACATCAATAGGTCACGACAGCCACAACGTAATCGTTATCGGCGACAATGACGCAGACATGGCGCTTGCCGTTAATACCCTCGGCAAAAGCGGCGGTATAGCTGTATGCTCGTCAGGCAAGGTGACAGCTTCAATGAAGCTTGACATTGCCGGACTTATGTCCGTAAAATCTGCCGATGAGGCAAACATCTTTTTAAGAGTATCAAGATTTTTTGTCAACGAGTTATACATCTTATCACCGATAATTAGTTTTTACCGCAGGTATATTTTTATTCGGAAGAATATGTAAGCGATTTTTGCAGATATTAACAGTGGTGATTCTATGATTATTTCAATTATTCGCACAATACTTCTGTATGCTTTTGTCATACTTGCGGTAAGGCTTATGGGCAAGAGGCAGATAAGCGAAATGCAGCCGAGCGAGCTTGTAATCACACTTATAGTATCGGAAATTGCAGCTATTCCTATGCAGAATACTTCCCAGCCGTTACTCAGCGGTATAATTCCCGTAATGGTGCTTGTTGCGCTTGAAATTGCAGCAAGCGTGCTGATGATGAAAAGCGGAAAATTTCGTAAAGTTATGTGCGGCAGTCCGATTGTTGTAATACGTGACGGTAAGATTTTACAGAATGAAATGCGCAGACTTCGACTGACTACTGAGGATTTATGTGTTCAGCTTCGTCAGCAAAACATTTTTTCAATCGAGGACGTTCAGTACTGCATTGTTGAAACAAACGGAAAAGTCAGCGTGCTTGAAAAACCGCAAAGCAGAACACCGAGTGCCGATGACCTTCAAATTAAAATCAAGGACAATAAAATTGAAACGGTTGTTGTAAGTGACGGTCAGATACTTGACAATTCGCTTAACCTTTGCGGCAAAAGCAAAGATGATGTTTATAAAATACTTAATAGTGAGAATACAAGGCTTAAAGATGTTTTTCTTATGACGCTTGACGCATTGGGAAAATATAACATTGTGCAGAAAGAGGAAAACTTATGAAAAGAATATATGTATCGCTGATTTTTATTCTGATTGTCGCAATCAGCGCTGCTTTACAGCTTGGTTACGTCAGTGCAGAGGTTGACACGTTTGTTTCTATGATTGAGCAGAGCGACAAATATATGAGAAAAAGTGAATTTGAAGAAGCAATTAACGTTTGCAGAAATATTGAAGAAAAATGGGACGATACCGCTAAGAAAATAGATATGCTCCTTATTCACGATTATGTTGATGAAATCGGAAATAAAATTTCAAATATGCGCTCATACGCTGAGAATTGCAGTCCCGATATGTACTTTGCCGAAAGCACTACCGCAAAAAAAGAACTCGCCTCCATCAAGGAAAGCGAGTACCCGTTAGCAGAAAATATTTTATAATCAATTGAGCCGATTTGCATTTGATAATTTAGTCCTTGCTATTTCAATCAGCCAGAAAATCAGAAAAACAACTGCATTGACAATTACAACGCTTGCTCCTGTCGGTGTGTCGAGTGAATATGAAGCGCACATTCCGACAAAAAAGCAACAAACAGAAAGCACTCCCGAACAAAGAATTACCGACTTGAATTTTTTGCAGACTCTCATTGAAGAAAGTGCAGGGAAAATTATCAATGCTGAAATGAGCAGTGTTCCCATTATTCTCATACCGATAACTATTGTCAAAGCGGTCAAGAGTGCAATAACAGTGTTATATACTCCTGTTTTTAAGCCCGTTGCCTTTGAAAAGCTCTCGTCAAAGGTGACTGCAAAAATTTTGTTATAGAAGATTACAAAAACTACGATAACCACAAGCGCAAGCACTGCGCACATTATTGCGTCTGCATTTGTAGTTGCAAGTATACTTCCGAAAAGATATGAGTTAAGGTCGGTATTTACACCCGAAACGCTTACGCAGACAACGCCGATTGCAAGCGAAGTGCTTGAAATAATTGCAATTGCGGCGTCGCCGTTGATTTTGCTGTTCTCGGAAAGCCTTAAAAGCAAAAATGCCGCAATAACTATGACGGGAACTGCAACCTCAATCGGTGCAAGATTAAGAGATGCCGCTATTGCAAGTGCGCCAAAGCCTACGTGCGACAGTCCGTCGCCTATCATTGAATAGCGTTTTAAAACAAGCGTTACTCCGAGCAGAGAGGCACAAAGCGACACGAGCAAGCCTACAATAAAAGCTCTGACTATGAAATTATACGAAAACATTTCGGTAAGCATTTCTATCACTGTAAAGCACCTCCTCTGTGATTATGACGGCAGTCATCACACGGACAGTCGGTTATCATAAACTTTCTGCCGATATCGGAATGAAGATACTGATGCGCCGTACCGTAAAAATAGGTGTTTTTAGAAAGATGAAGGATTTTTGATGCGTTATTAACAGACGCTGTAATATCGTGCGACACCATAATTATCGTGATTCCGTTTTTATTGAGATTTTTAATCAGAGCATACATATCAGAAGATGCTTTGGGGTCAAGGCCCGTTACAGGCTCATCGAGAATGAGAAGTTTTTGGGTAGCACAGAGTGCTCTTGCAAGCAGTACTCTTTGTTGCTGACCACCGGAAAGCTCACGAAAGCACTTCTTTCGTAAAGGATAAATTCCCGTAAGCTCCATATTTTTAGCCGCAGTTTCCTTTTGCTCCTTTGAATAAAACAGAGTGTGCTTTTTGTTAAGGCAACCCGAAAGCACTACTTCGGAAACCGAGGCAGGAAAATCCTTTTGAAGTACAGTCTGCTGTGGCAGATAACCGATTTCGCATTGTTTTAATCCGTCACCGTAGGAAATTGAACCGCTCTGAACCGACAAAAGTCCGAGTAAGCATTTCATAAGCGTAGTTTTACCTGATCCGTTCTCGCCTACTATGCATACATAATCACCCTCATTGATTTTCAGGTTAATATCTGACAAAACAATTTTGCCCTCATAACCCATTGAGGCATTTTTAATTTCAATAAGCGCCATCAGTTCAAAGCCTCCTTAAGTGCGTTTGCGTTTTGTTCCATTAAAGAAATATAGGTTGCTCCGTCTGCAAATTCATCTTTAGTTACGTTGTGACAGGAAGAAAAGCGCATTGTTTTTGCTCCTGTATCCTCAGAAATCAGCTTTGCAACCTTTCCGTTTGAAAATTCAAGATAAAAAACTACCGGAACCTGATGCTCACGGGTGAAATCTATCATATGAGTTACGGTAGAAATACTCGGCTCGGTTTCACTGCTGCAACCCGGAAAAGCACATTCATATTCAAGTGAATAGTCGGTTACAAAGTAGAGAAACGGAAAACGGTCACCGAAAACTACGGTGTTTCTTTTTGCATTACTCACAATATCCGTAATTTCTGAGTCAAGAGCCTTAAGTTCAGATAAATAAATATCTTTGTTTGCTGAATAAGTTGTTTTGTTTTCTGAATCGCAGAAAGATAATTCTTCATAAATAGCAGTAGTTAATTTTTCTGCGTTCTTAATGGAAGTCCAGATATGCTCATCATATTCCTCGACATGCTCGTGGTCGTGTCCCTCATTATGTTCTTCGTGGTCGTGTTCTTCGTGGTCAACACTTTGTTCGTAAAGCAAGTCAACATAATCCATCATTCGTAAAACTTTCATATTTTTATTTTCAATTGAATCAAGCACGCTTTCTACCCATTCGTCACTCTCACCGCCGTTATAGATGAAAATATCGCAATTTTCAATAGCAACTATATCTGACGGAGAAGGGTCGTAGCTGTGCGGCTCACTTCCGGGTGAAAGCAAAAGCCTGATGTCTGATTTATCACCTGCAATACTGCGTGTAAAATCATAGTAAGGAAAAATTGTTGTGACAACACTTATTTTACCACTATCATTTTTTGATTCGCTTTTTTCAGACGAACAGGAGGACAGTGAAAATAAAGTTGCTAAAACTATAAACAACGAAAGTGCGAATGATAATAATTTTTTCATTAATTACGCTCCGAAAAACAAGGGGCTGCACAGAATATACTTATTCTGAACGCAACCCCTGAAATTATAAATGTAAAAGAAATTACTTAGATGCTTTCTTTAAAGCTTTCTTTTCCTTCTTGTGATTCTGCCACATTACCCAGAGAGGACCGGCAATGCATACTGAAGAGTAGCAACCTGAAATTACGCCAATCAT
>CAMBNE010000157.1 GCA_945868935.1 uncultured Clostridia bacterium | reverse complement strand
CGTTGCACCCGAAAGCTCATAGTCACTGCCCATCTGCTGTGCCATTGTAAACGAAGATACTGCACAGGGCGAGCAGAAAAGACCGATAAGCGATACAAAGTCAACTCCACGAAAACCGAGCAGTGAAGCCGCTGTAAGGCAAAGAGCCGGCACTGCAACAAGACGGGAAATAATGCAGATAATAAGATTTTTTCTGCAATTTTTAATACTTTTAAATGTTACCGACGCACCGAGCACCATAAGCGCAATCGGTGTAGCCGCTCCTGCAATGTCGGAAACGACGCTGTTTATTGCCTGCGGTAGTTTTATATTGAGAGCAACGGCTAAAACTCCTGCAAGAGAGCCGATTATAAGCGGATTTGTTGCAATTCCCTTTAAAATTTTCAAAATGTTGATTTTGTTGCCCCTGAAAATTTCAAGTGTGATTACGGCAAGAATGTTGTACATCGGCACAATTACCGTAACAAGTACAGCGGTCATTCCGAGCTTGCCCTCGCCAAAAATGTTTTCGACAATCGGCATTCCCATAAGCACAAAATTACTTCGGTAAATAGCCTGAATCATTGCGCCCCGGCTGTAATTTGACTTTTCAACAATCAGCGTAAAGCCAACTGAGAGCATATAGACTACCGCAACTGCCGCTACTGCAAAAATCAGAAGTTTTGGGTTAAAAACGCTCCCGAAATCCGAGCCGTAAATATTGTTGAACATCAGAAAAGGGAAGAACACCGTAAAAACAAGCTTATTAAGCTGAGGCAGAAAGCTTTCCTTGAGAATATTCAGTTTTCGTATTGCAAAGCCTATGAAAAGCATAATAAACATAGGCAGAACTGCGTTTAACGCTATGTAGAAATTCTCCATACTATCGTACCCTTATGTCCGTAAAAATATTCTGCATACTGTTAGAATATCACAAAAAGATTCTTTTTTCAACAAAACAGACAACAGACCGAAAATGTTTATCAATAAAAGTTGAAAACATTTCCGCATTGTGCTAAAATAATAGCACTAACCTTGAAAGGGTGTTTGTGTTGAAAAAATGCGATTATTGCGCTAAAGAAATTTCTTACTTTGAGCAGTACTGCTGTGAGGAGTGCCACGCAAAAACAAATAAGTTTTACGAAATGAGCGAAAAATTTGAAAAGCTGTTTTCAATTGTCAATATGATTTGCGTTTTCGGAATTCCTGTCGGAATATTCCTGTTTCCGTTTGCAAAGGTACCCGGAACTATTGTCGCTTCAATAAGTTGTTTTATACTCGGAATTCTGCTTCTTTTGCTTCCGTTTCCTACGGACAATATGATTTCAAAATTCAAGCTGAAAAAGGCTGTAAAAATCACACGGATAATCGGAATATGCGTAATCGCACTCGGACTTCTGATTTGCGGATTTTTATTTTTCTTTCTTTTAAATGAATAATTTTGCGTAAAGCGTCAACACTAATGTCAGCATCATTAAAGGAGGACTTTGAATGCTTGATAAAATAGCTTTGACGCTTCTTATAATCGGCGGACTCAACTGGGGCTGCGTCGGTATCTTCCGCTTTGATATCGTTGCGTGGCTTTTCGGAGGACAGGTAGGAATCATCAGCAGAATCATCTATATTCTTGTCGGTCTTGCGGCAATATGGTGTATTTCACTGCTTTTCAGAGATTCAAGAAACACCGTAATGGAAGATTCGGCTTCAATAAGGGATTAGTAATAATAAATAAAAGGGTTGGTTCAATGAGCCAACCCTTAAATAATATATTTGATTAAAGTGTTTCGACAATAGCCTTTGTATCTCTTGCAATTACCATTTCTTCGTCGGTTGCAATAAGCTCAACTCTGATTTTTGAGTCGGGAGCCGACAGCGTACCTGTAACGCCTCTCATAGCCTTTGCGTTGAATTCCTTGTCAAGCTTTACTCCAAGACATGTGAGGTAGTCGCAGACCTTTTCACGAAGCTGCGGCTGATTTTCACCAAGACCTGCGGTAAATACAATACCGTCACAGCCGCCGAGTGCAACGTAGTAGCTTCCGATGTACTGAGCAATCTGGTAGTAGAGCATTTCGTGAGCAAGGTGTGCTCTGAGATTGCCGTCAGCCTCTGCGGCTGAAACATCACGGTCATCGGAGGAAACTCCCGAAATACCGAGAAGTCCCGATTCCTTGTTGAGAATTTTTGAAAGCTCATCGGGTGTAAGGTGTTCCTTTTCAGCAATGAAAGTAACAACCGACGGGTCAAGCGAGCCTGAACGTGTACCCATCATAAAGCCGCCGAGGGGAGTAAGTCCCATTGTTGTGTCAATAACCTTGCCATTCTTAACAGCAGTAATCGAAGAGCCGTTGCCGATGTGGCAGGTGATGAGCTTGAGTTCTTCTTTCTTTCTGCCCATAAGTTCAGCCATTTTATCTGTTACATAGCGGTGAGAAGTACCGTGAAAGCCGTACTTGCGAACACCGAATTTTTCATAATACTTGTAGGGAAGTGCATACATAAACGCCTTTTCGGGCATAGTCTGATGAAATGCAGTATCAAAAACAGCAACCTGCGGAACTTTTGCACCGAAAACTCTTGTGCAGGCTTCAATACCCTGAATGTGAGCGGGATTGTGCAGAGGAGCAAGAGGAGCAAGCTCCTTTATTTTATTGATTACATCGTTGTTTACAAGAACCGATTTGTCAAAATATGAGCCGCCTTGAACAACTCTGTGACCGATAGCCGTAACCTCGGACAAGCTCTTGATTGCACCGTACTCAGGGTCAATAAGTGCATTTTTAACAGCCTCAAAAGCCTGTGTGTGGTTGAGCATCTGTGTTTTACGCTCAACTTTTTTGCCGTCGGGTGTTTTAAATCCGATGAATGCGCCGTCTGTGCCGATTCTCTCGCAATTTCCCTTTGCAAGCACTTTTTCGTCTGTCATATCAATAAGCTGATATTTCAGTGAAGAACTGCCCGCATTAATTACCAAAATTTTCATTTATGTTCATCCCTTCTTTTATTGATTAGATTTAAGAAATGATATATAATATAAAATACATTATATATAATACTCCAATATTTTTATGTTTTCAAGTGTTTTTTTACATATTTTGTCAAAATTTACGAGGTGAAGCTATGGCTGTAGCAGTAATAAGTGAATTCAATCCGTTTCACAACGGTCATAAATATTTAATAGAAACTGCAAAAAAACTTACAAACGAACCCGTTATCGCAATTATGAGCGGCAGCTTTACGCAAAGAGGAGAGGCAGCCGTTACCGATAAATTTTCAAGGGCAAAAACAGCTCTTGAAAACGGCGTAGACCTTGTGCTGGAGCTTCCGACGGTATATGCTGTTGCAAATGCTCAGCGTTTTGCCTTTGGCGGAGTGCAGATTGCAAAGTCGTTTGACTGCGTAAAATACCTTGCATTCGGATGCGAAAGCGGAAATGTTGACAGCCTGAAAAACGCATTGAATGCTGTTGAAAATTCTGCGGTGAATGAGATAGTTTCACAAAAAATGAGCGAGGGTGACTATTACCCCAGAGCGTTGCAGTCGGCTGTAAATGAGATTTTCGGCGAAGAAACAGCAGAAATTCTCTCCACACCGAACAATATTCTTGCAGTCGAGTACCTTAAAAATCTTGCAGATACCGATATTCAGCCTCTTGCCGTAAAGCGTATCGGAAGTGCACACGACAGCGATAAAGCCTGCGAAGAATTTGCATCTGCGTCGCTTGTGCGTCGTATTCTTCGAAGTGGTGAAAATGCCGGAAAATACGTCCCTTCCGTTGCGTCAGAAATCACCTTTCCCGAAAATCTTGAACGCATAATGCTTTATAAGCTTAGAATGATGAGCGTAAAAGATTTTAGTTTGCTCCCCGACGTAAACGAAGGTCTTGAAAACAGAATTGTTGATGCGGTGAAAAAATATAATTCTTTAGAAGAAATAATTTCTTACGTAAAAACAAAACGCTACACCCACGCAAGACTGCGCAGAATTATGATCTGTGCTCTGCTTGACATTACCGAAAATTTACAGCGTACACCGATTGGATACGTGCGTGTACTCGGCTTTACCAAAGAGGGTGCGTCGCTGTTAAAAAGCTGTCATCTTGCAGTTATCACCTCAGTTGCAAAAGCGATGAAAGCAGACTCTGATATTACAAAATTACTCGAAAAAGACGTCCTCGCAACTGACATAGCTGCGCTGGCGTACAATGATATTGACAGATGCGGAAATGACTATATACAGCAAATTGTTAAAATGTAATTATATATTG
>CAMBNE010000156.1 GCA_945868935.1 uncultured Clostridia bacterium | reverse complement strand
TTCCCGTAAAGATATTGTTAAGAATAGCCTGTTTTTTCTTATCGTTAATCTGCGGAATTTCACCTTTTGAATATTTTACTGTTTCAACAATAGCATCAACGTTTTTATTTTCATCAAATTCAGCAAGTCTGCCATCAATTATGCTGTATTTCATAAAGAACACCTCATACTTATTTTATATTATCTTCCACGTTATGTCAAATAATAATAAAAATATATAAAAAATTTATAAATTACCGCCAATTGTGTATTTTTATAATGTTTTTCTTTGAATTTTCGCATAATTACTTGATTTTTTCTGAATATTATATTATCATATTATATATTGTTTATATCAAATAATAAAATAAAAGAGAGGTATTTTTATGAAAAAGATTTTATCAATCGTACTCACAGCAGCAATGCTCTGTACAACTGCTTTGGCACTTTCAGCCTGCGGCGGTTCATCGAGTTCAAACTCATCTGCTGACACAAAGACAGTAGCATCAATTGATGACCTTAAGGGTGCTAAAATTGGCGTACAGCTCGGTACAACAGGTGACATCTACGCTTCTGACTACGAAGAAGAAGGATCAATAATTGAGCGTTTCAACAAGGGTGCTGACGCTGTTCTGGCTCTTACACAGGGCAAGGTTGACTGCGTAATTATCGACAACGAGCCTGCAAAGGCTTTTGTAGCAGCAAACGATGGACTTAAGATTCTTGACGAGCCTTTTGCAGAAGAAGACTACGCAATCTGCATTGCAAAAGATAATAATGACCTTACAGAAAAATTCAACACTGCTCTTGCTGACCTCAAAAAAGACGGCACAGTTGACAGCATAATCAAGAACTACATCGGCGACGATACAAAGGGCAAATCACCCTACAAAACTCCCGACGGCACAGAGTATAAAAACGGTGAGCTTCATATGGCTACAAATGCATTCTTCGAGCCCTATGAGTACTATGAGGGTGACAAGGTTGTAGGTATTGATGCAATGATTGCTCAGGCTATCTGCGATAAGCTCGGCTATAAGCTCGTAATTGACGATATGGATTTTGATTCAATCATCACAGCAGTTCAGTCAGGTAAGGCTGATTTCGGTATGGCTGGTATGACAGTTACCGACGAAAGAAAGGAAGCTATCAACTTTACTGATTCTTACACAACGGCTAAGCAGGTTATTATTGTTAAGGAATAAAATTTAACTTTACAGCCGATGACTACTTTGTTATCGGCTGTGATTATTTAAAGGATTTTTGTTATGCAGGATTTTTTTGACGGTCTTTATCAAAGCTTTGTAAAGACTTTTATCACTGACGACCGCTGGGTTCAGCTTCTCAACGGACTTCTTGTTACCGTTGAAATTACGCTTTTTGCGGCAGCAATAGGTATTGCTATCGGATTTTTAATTGCAATAATCCGTTCAACCTATGATATGAATTTGTCCGGCAAAAAGTGCAGAAGCTTCGGCGATTATATTTTAAAGATAGTTAATTTTATCTGTAATATATACATAACCGTAATCAGAGGAACTCCTGTAGTTATTCAGCTTATGATTATGTATTTTATAGTCTTTGCGTCCTCTCGTGACGGCATAATTGCGGCTATTATCTCGTTTGGTATCAATTCAGGCGCATACGTTGCCGAGATTGTGCGTTCGGGCATTATGTCAATTGACAAAGGTCAGTTTGAGGCAAGCCGTTCACTCGGCTTTGACTATAAAAGTACTATGATACACGTAATTATTCCGCAGGCATTCAAAAATATACTTCCTGCTCTCGGTAATGAATTTATCGTTCTTGTCAAGGAAACCTCTGTAGCAGGATATGTTGCAATTCAGGATTTGACATATGTCGGAAACCTCATTCGTTCCCGTACATACGAGGCGTTTTTCCCGCTTATAGCAGTTGCACTTATTTACCTTGTAATTGTTCTTATTCTGACATTCCTGCTTAAAAAGCTCGAGAGGAGGTTGCGCAGCAGTGACCACTGATAATGTTCTGATAAAGGTTGACAACCTCTGTAAGTCATTTGACGATGTTGATGTTCTCAAAGGTATCAACGCTGAAATTCATAAGGGCGACGTTATGGTTGTAATCGGTGCTTCGGGCTCGGGTAAATCCACTTTTCTGCGTTGCCTTAACAGACTTGAAGAGCCTACAGGCGGAAAAATATATTTTGAGGGAACAGATATAACCGACCCGTCTGTAAATATTAATATCCACAGACAGAAAATGGGTATGGTATTCCAGCAGTTCAATCTTTTTCCTCATATGACTGTTATAAAAAATCTCACCTTAGGACCGATTAAACTGCTCAAAAAAAGCAAAGCAGATGCCGAAAAAAGAGCAATGGAACTGCTCGAAAGAGTAGGTCTTGCAGACAGAGCAACTGCTTATCCTTCACAGCTTTCAGGCGGACAGAAGCAGAGAATTGCAATTGTTCGTGCTTTGTGTATGGACCCTGACGTTATGCTCTTTGACGAGCCGACAAGCGCACTTGACCCCGAAATGGTAGGCGAGGTGCTTGAGGTTATGAAACAGCTTGCAAAAGAGGGAATGACAATGGTTGTTGTTACCCACGAAATGGGATTTGCACGTGAGGTCGGAACAAATGTAGTATTTGTTGACGATGGTGTAATCGTTGAGCAGGGCGAGCCGAAGGAATTTTTCGAAAATCCCAAGAATCAGCGTTTAAAAGACTTTTTGTCAAAGGTTCTGTAATTTTTTATGATACTGAATTCTTTTCATAAAGTGAAAACAATACTGAATTTACGTAAATATCATTAAAATCTTGATGTTTACCGACAATTTAATCATTCAATAAATTAATGCCTGTTTTGCCTTTACAAAACAGGCATTTTATTGTATTATATTAGTAACTATAAAATATAACGGGGTGTTAATTATGCAACCAAAATATAAGAGAATTTTATTAAAGCTTTCGGGTGAATCGCTTGCCGGCGAAATGAAGCACGGAATTGATTTTGATACAGTCCTCAAATTCTGTGAGCCTATTAAAAAATGCGTTGATGCCGGCGTTGAAGTGGCAATCGTAGTAGGCGGAGGCAACTTCTGGCGTGGCAGAAGCTCGGGAGATATGGACAGAACCAGAGCTGACCATATGGGAATGCTTGCAACTACGATAAATGCTCTCGGCGTTTGTGACGCTCTTGAACAGCTCGGTGTTGATGTCAGAGTTCAGACTGCAATTTCTATGAGACAGGTAGCAGAGCCTTACATCAGAAACAAGGCTATCCGTCATCTTGAAAAGGGAAGAGTAGTAATATTCGGCTGCGGAACAGGTAACCCGTTCTTCAGCACTGACACAGCCGCAGCACTTCGTGCCGCTGAAATTGAGGCTGACGTAATTATGAAGGCTACAATGGTTGACGGTGTTTATGACTGTGACCCCAAGAAAAATCCCAATGCAGTCAAGTACGATACCGTATCTTTCCACGAGGTATTAAATAAAGACCTTGCCGTTATGGACAGCACAGCAGCGTCGCTTTGTAAGGATAACAATATTCCTATTCTCGTTTTCAGCATAGAAAATCCCGATAATATTTTCAAAGCAGTATGCGGCGAAAATATCGGTACACTCGTAAACAGCAAAGATTGATTAAATTTACTGTAAAATACAATAATTATTTAGGAGGCATTGAAATATGCAGGCGCAGTTAAAAAAAGCAGACGAAACTATGGGCAGAAGAATTGACCATATGTGCAAGGAATTTTCCGAGATTAGAGCAGGCAGAGCAAACCCTGCTGTTCTCGACAAGGTAAAGGTTGATTACTACGGTGCACCGACTCCCGTAAATCAGCTTGCAGCCGTTTCTGTAACAGAAGCTCGCACACTTACAATTCAGCCCTGGGACGTTTCTGTCTTAAGACAGATTGAAAAGGCAATCCAGACTTCTGAAATCGGAATCAATCCGCAGAATGACGGTAAAATCATCAGACTTATTTTCCCGCCGCTTACTGAGGACAGACGTAAGGAAATCGTAAAAGACGTTCAGAAGATTGCAGAAGAAACAAAAATTCAAATTAGAAACGTTCGCCGTGATACAATTGAAAAGCTCAAAGCTATGAAAAAAGCAGGTGAGCTTACAGAAGACGATTTGAAGCAGGGCGAAAAGAAAACTCAGGATTTAACAGATAAATACATCAAGAATATCGACAAGCTTTCAGCTGATAAGCAGAAAGAAATTCTGGAGATTTAAAATGGCTCTGTTCGGCAAAAAGAAGAAAACAGAAGTGTTGAGTGAATCAGCACTTCCCGTTCA
>CAMBNE010000155.1 GCA_945868935.1 uncultured Clostridia bacterium | reverse complement strand
AATGAAAAGGGAAATTCATCACTAATATTTCACCCCAAAATAAACATTTTAATGGAGGAAAATTATGGCATCATTTAAAGACACAATGACTTCCGAACGTCCGATAAAAATTGAACTCGGCAGAGAAATGGAGCTTGAAGAAATTTATGAAAAGATGAATCAGAGAGCTTCCGATTTCCAAATGCCTTTCAAGCTTAAAAAAGGTCTTTTCGGAAAGAAAATCGAATTTGAAAGAGATTCAGACCTTGAGCTTGCTATAACCGTAACCGTAAAAGGCAGCGAGGTTACTGTAAGGCCTATAGTTCAGCAGAACCATACTACTGTAGGCGTCGGCGGTTTTGAAGCACGTGTTGACAAAAACGGTATTCTTAGAAAAGGCTTAAAGGGCGTGCTTAATATGCCTGCCGAAAGAGGAAAACGTGTTGCAGAAACTGCAGAAATAATCAAAAGTATTTTAACCTAATGAAAGGGTGATTATCTATGGGATTGTTTGATATGTTTGCCGGTAAAGCCGCAAATCAGCTCGGCAACGCAGTAAAACAGACGGTGCAGAATGCAGGCAACAAAAAAGAGAAAATCGTGTTTGACAGTCTGCCCGAAAGCTATGAGCAGTTTACATCCTTACCTCAGGCTTCCTTGACAACTCCGTTTCAGACGGCGGCAATGACCGTACTTGCATTCTGTTATTATCCGAAAGACAGTGAGCTGTGCTGCAGAATGATTGATTTTCTGCGTGGACCAAGACCAATGAACGGCTCTGACAAATCTTTTATTGCCGACCGTTTTCGTGATAAAGACTATGTCCCGAGGTCGTATTTTGCAGGAGCAACTCCAAACAACGATTATCAGCCTTCCGTACCATATACGGTTGAGGTCAGAGAAAATCAGTATACCTATGCAACAGACGGAATTGCCAAGCTGTTTATTCCCTCAGGCGGAGCAGATGACCCACGACCGATACAGCTTCGCAAAGCCAAGGACGGAAAGTGGTATTTGTGGGAGTATTCAAGTATTCTCCTCGGTATCCGTCAGCCCGAAAGCAGTAACCCTTGGGCTTAAATCAATTCATAATTATCAATTAAAATATTATTATTCTCAGGAGGAATTATTATGAAAAAATTAGCAGCAATTTTATTAGCACTCGTTATGACAGCGTCGCTTGCAGCCTGCGGCGGCTCGGGCGAAAGCTCAGACACAAAGGAAACTTCTGCTCAAAGCTCAGCTTCTGCAACTTCCGAAGCTAAGGCTGAGGAAACAACCGTTGAAGAAACAACAGCGTCAGCAGAATTGCAGGAGGGCGACAGCGGCGAGGGTGAGAAAACTCTCGACAGCGATTTCTGCACGGTAACAATCCCCGAGGGCTTTAAGTACAAAATTAACTCCTACTACCACGATGAAGATGCCCTTGGCTCAATTAAGATTGATTTCGGTAAAAAAGGCACAACAGAGGGCAGACTTGAAGTAAGCACTACAAGAATGATAAGCTCGCTTGACGACGCTGTGAACGAGTGTATAAGAGTCAGAAATCTCGATACCTATAAAGAGGGCAAGTCCGAAATCGGCGAAGAAGTAACCTACGGTGACACTACCTACAAAGAGGTCAAAATGTCACACGAATACGGCGCAGAAACCTGCCTTGTATCCTACTACAAGAGAGCAGACGGCAAGAATATTTACGTTGAAATCAAAACAACTCAAAACGACTTTGATAAATTGCCAATCGACGATCCCCTTGTTCAGGAGCTTGCAAAGTCTGCTGTTTACAAGTAATTCTATCAGCTATTTTACAACGCAGGCAGAAAAGCATTCTGCCTGCGTTGATGTCAAAATGAACAGTAAAGGATTTAATCAGTGTTTCCTTAAGTAATTGCCGAGTCCTAATGATAATACGGAGGGATTTTATGAAAACTAAAATATCTAAAAAAATAATAAGTATATGCCTTAGCTTGCTTATCTGCATCTCTGCTTTGCCGCTTTCAATGCTTTCGGCAAGTGCGGCTGTATATGATATAACTATCCGCAATGTAGTTTACCCTCGCCCCGGTGCAACACCGCAAGCTGATATTAAAAAAGAAAGCGTCAGTCGATATAATCTCTACGGCTGGGCTTGGATGGGCAGTGACGATACGGTGGCTATGGGACCCGACGAAAAGTTTAAAGACTTTTTTTCTTTGGTTTTAGGTAGTTCGGGTGACTTCTACTATGAATTAGATACCTTCACCGACACCGTAAGCTACAACTTGTCGCTTATGTTTGTTCTCAAGGACAAAATTGTTATTTCCGGAGTCGAATGTGATGTAGTCTTCTATGATGAAAACAACACTGTGCGGGGAGTAACTCAGGGTATGTTTCTGCCCGTAAAATACGCAAGAACACAGGCGGAGGCGGTAGGCATAGCTTTACCGGAAGACCTGACCGATAATGATACTATTATGGTATGTTCGACAAGCAGTATGATGTGTTGTCCTGAGGACCATATTCATATACAAGGTCCATATAGTTATGACGACAACGGTCATTGGCGAGAATGTACTGTATGCGGTGAAAAAATATTTGACTCTGAAGGCGAGCACCGCAAATATTGCACAAGAACTGAAAGCTGGACTTGTATTAAGCAGGCTACTGCAAGTAAAGAGGGAGAATATGTAAAACAATGCTCTAGCTGCTCGTATGTTATGGAGAGAATAACAGTTCCGAAAACAGGGGAACAAACAGTCGTAACTACTTATGACGAATTGAGAAATGCTCTTGCAAAGGGCGGCAGGCAGTGGATTAAGCTTGATTTTCCCGGTAAAACCTTTAAACAGGAGGACTTCAAGTATGATTACACTCTTTGTTTAGATGACCCTGATGCTGACATTACAATAGACTTAAACAACTGCATTCTGGAAAGAAAAACATTGTACGACAAAAGGCTTTTTGAAATTAAGCAGGGAAAGCTCAGGTTATGGCAGAAGGACGGAAACGGTATAGATAGTACTGTGAATTTCAAATATAATTTTTCTTTTGATACCGGCAACGGCGAAGCAGTGTTTTATGTTGCCGACTCAGGAAGTCTTATATTGACTAACGTTCATTCTCTGTCACCGGGTTCAGATGACATAGGTACTTTTACTTATGCTTTTCCGATTGTAAAATCAAGCGGAAACCTCCGCATTGACAGCGGTGTATATTACTCCTATAATGAAACCTCTGCTGTTGAAATTGACGGAGGTACAGCGGTTATTAACGGCGGATATTTTAAATCAACCTATTACAAAAGCTCAGCCGTGAAAATTACAGCCCCGGACAAAGAAAAAACTACTGTCGAAATTAACTATGGTAATTTCGGCGCACTCAACACGGCAGTTTATATGGATAGAGATACCGTTGTCACAATAAACGGCGGCAACTTCGAATATAAGGATACGGACAGAAATTTATATCAGCAATACGCTTTGTATGCATATGATGCGGATTTAACAATAAACGGCGGTTATTTCTACGGTTCATTAAATGCATTAGATGCAAGAGGACTTCATTCACTTAATATTTCAAACGGATATTTCAAATTGTATAATCAAACCGAAGACGGCAATTTGGCGGCAGTTTACTTGGGCGGTGATTATAGCACTAATACTATAATTTCCGGAGGAAGATATTATGGAAATAAAGGAATTGAATTCAGTTCAAAAACTGATTTTTCAAAAATTATTCCCCAAGGCTGCTATGTGACAGATAATGATACCGGTTTAGTTATTGACCATAACATCACCGATTATTCGCTCGGAGGCTCTATTGATATATTTGCTAAAAGGCCGAGAATCACAACACAGCCGTCGGGCGGACATTCCCTTAATATGGGTGACGCAATCGTTCTTAAAATAGACGCTGACAATGCAAACGAGTACATATGGCACATTATTGACGAAAACGGAAAAGAGCTTTCGTGGAATTACCTTTCAAACAACGGCTATACAACTCCAAATGTGTATTCAGGCGGCAAAATGCTTATGCTCAGGGAAGTTTCCGACTGGATGACAGGCAAGCGTGTTTACTGTGAAGTAAAAGGCTACGGCGGAACTGTTATGTCGGATATAGTTACTCTGTCTGTAGATAAGGTAGTAAAATACTGTAGGGATATGTATTTTGACAACTTCGACGAAATATGGAATCACAAGACAGTCGGAGATTATAAAACTGTAAAAACCGATACAAACGCTCCTTACACGATTACAGAGGTAAGATGGCAGCTTTTCAACAAAGTTCTCTCTGATGATTTTGAATTTAATAGCGGAGA
>CAMBNE010000154.1 GCA_945868935.1 uncultured Clostridia bacterium | reverse complement strand
TGTTGTCTGAAATTGTATTAAGTCCCGATGAAAGAGTTGCAACATAGCCCTGCAATTGCGAAATACCCGAATCAAGACTTACTGCACCATCGTTAAGTGAGCTTACACCGCTGTCGAGCGAATCTGCGCCGTCTTTAAGCGTTCCCACACCGTTGTCCAGATCCTTTGCACCGCTTGCAAGTGCACCGGCACCGTTGTCAAGCTCTTGAGCACCGCTGCTGATTTTTTCTGCACCGTCATAAAGCTGATCAACGCCTTCAATCAACTCTCCCGACTTATCAAGAAGAGTTTTAAGCCCGTCGTACAACTGTGATGAACCGTCAATAAGCTGATCTGCGGCATCAGTCAGTTCATCAAGAGAGTCTGACAACGCATCAATCTTATCGTCAACCTTAGAAAAATCAATATCGCTGAACATATCGTTTGCGGCAAGCGTAAAGCTTGTTGCAAGCTCAAAATTCTTTACGTCAGCTGTTATCTCAACATAATCGGGAATTTCAAAATCCTTGCTGTCTATGCCTAGATTTGACTGCATTTCGGGGAGTGCAAAACCTGCAACGAAGGTATGACTACCGTCATTGACAACCTTGCCGTTTGCAACCTCAACGTTTCTGAAAACATCGTTGTCGAGCATCATACCCGTAAGCATTACAAACGGAACGTAGATTTCTTCTTCCTTGCCTTCGATTTTTATTTTTTCGGACTGTCTGTTTGTGTAGTCAAATCGGATTTTCACCTTGCCGCTCTGACCTGCAAGCTTATCTGCCGAAATTTTCTTGCCGTCAAGTGTATAGCTAACGGAAAGTCCGACAGGGAGTTCCGACTTTCCCGTACCCTGATAGTAAATGTCATTTCCGTCTGCGTTCCACTCGTACATATTGTTTTCGTTTACGGTGTAGGTTTCGTCGCCTTTTACGTTTACAATATTATCAAGGTTTGAGGTATCTTCAAAGCTCTTTGCCTTTGCGGTATTTTTAATCCAGTCGCTCACGATAACCTTTTTGGCTGAGCCGTCGGCATTGGCAATAACATAAACCGTTTCATTCTTGGAAAGCTGTTTGGTTTTGTCCTCCGAAACGGATTTTACATTTGAAGAAGTGTCCGAAATATTTGTATTTGTTGTTTCAGCACCCGTGCTCTTTGCACCTGCCGAGTACGACGCAGCACCTATTGTACTGCAAAGAATTGTAAGGCTTAAGATGCCTGAAAGCACCTTTGGCATATATTTTTTTAAGTTACTCATTTACAGTTACCTCCGTATTGTTTTTCTTTGACTTAAAGCCCAATGTTGTTACTCCGATAACCTTATCAAACATCATAAACATTGCAGGCAGAATAAGAATTACGCAAAGTGCGCTGATTATTGCTCCCCTTGCCATAAGTGCGCAAAGCGAGCCTATCATATCAACATCGGAGTAAATTGCAACACCGACCGTTGCGGCAAACAAGCCCATTGCACTGACAATGATTGACGGGATTGAGGTTTCAAGCGCAGTAGTGACAGAAGTCCTTTTATCGTTGCCGAGCGAGCGTTCCTTTTTATATCGTGTAGTCATTAGTATTGCATAGTCAACTGTTGCGCCGAGCTGAATTGTACTTATGCATATCGGTGCGATAAACGGCAGTGACTCGCCCATATAGTGCGGCAAACCGAGGTTGATGAATATTGCAAGCTCAATTACTGCAACAAGGATAATCGGCAGGCTTATGCTCTTTTCAACCACTGCTATGATTAAAAAGATAGCAATAATCGAAATCATATTTACAACCTGAAAATCAACCGACGTGATATCAATCAAGTCGTTTGTGCAAGCCGCCTCACCAATCAGCAGACCTCCATCGTCGTATTTTCTGATTATGCTGTTAAGCTGTTCTATCTGCGTACTTACCTCATTGGAAGCGGTCTGATATTCCGAGTTTATCAGCATAAGCTCCCAATTGTCGCTTTTAAGAATACCAGTAACAGATTCGGGCAGAATTTCTTCGGGGACAAGAGAGCCTACTACGCTTTCAAGCCCGAGAACGTATTTTACTCCGTCTACCTTCTCCATTTCTTCGGTCATTTTGCGCACCTGCTTTGCAGGCAATTTTGAGTCGGTGAGCACCATGTGAGTAGTACCTACGCCAAACTCCTCTTTGAGCTTTGTATTTGCAATTACGTTTGACATATCCTCGGGCAGGCTCTTTGACAAATCGTAGTAAACCTCGTTGTTTGTGTTGCTGTAGCCGTAATATGACGGATAAATTATCATTGCAAACAGAATAAGAAAAACGGGGAAAATTTTAATTATACCTTTTGCAAGCTTTTTCGTTGACGGAATCAGCGACCTGTGCATTGTCTTTTCAAGCGGCTTGTCGAGCACAAGAATAAGTGACGGGAGAATTGTTACGCAGCCGATTACGCCGAAGATTACGCCCTTGGCCATAACAATTCCGAGGTCACGTCCGAGCGTAAAGGTCATAAAGCAGAGTGCAATAAAGCCTGCAACGGTTGTTATGGAACTTCCTAGTACGGAGCGTGTTGTTTCCTTGATTGCAACAGCCATTGCGGTTTTGTGGTCGCCGTAAATCTTCTTTTGCTCTCCGTAGCTGTGCCACAGGAAAATTGAATAGTCCATTGTTACGGCAAGTTGAAGAATGGCAGACAGCGCTTTAGTGATGTACGAAATTTCACCGAGGAAGTAGTTTGAACCGAGGTTCATAAGTATTGCCATTCCGATACTTGCAAGGAAAACAAACGGGATAATCCAGTTATCCATAAATATCATCATCGCAACAACGGCAAGAATTACTGCGATTGCAACGTAGATTGCTTCTTGTTCTTCACACAAATCCCTCAAATCGGTAACCATTGCTGAGATGCCCGAAACAAAACACTGCTCACCTGCAACGGCTCTGATTTGCGTTATAGCGTCCATAGTTTCATCAGCCGAGCTGGAAGTGTCAAAGAACACCGCCATAAGCGTTGAATTGTCTGAATTGAACGCATCGTAGATTTTGTCGGGAAGAACCTCCATAGGGATTGACATATCAGCTATGTCATCATACCAGAGTACGGTGACTACGTGATCAATCTCCTTAATTTTTTCTTCGGTTCTGACAATGTCCTTTTCGTTCATATCCTCAAAAATCAGAAACGAAAACGCACCCTTGTCAAAATCATCAAGAAGGTAATCCTGTCCCTTTATAGTGTCAAGACTATCGGGAAGATAATTGAGCATATCATAATTGACACGTGTGAATATCATTCCCAGCACCGACGGAATGAGAAGCACAATTGCGACAATCAGAATTGCTATGCGGCTTTTTACAACCGCTTTTCCGAATTTCATCTTCAATTACTCCTTACCTGTATTTTCTTGTCTTAATATTTTAATAATTAAACAGGCAGAATAAAATAGACACAAAAAAAATCGTGCCTTGTTTTTAGGCACGGAAGCAATTTTGTCTACACAGTCAAGCGCCTCGACACGCAATTCGGACAGACAGATTGATATTATCAAACATTCTTGGCTCGACTGTTCCGGAGCAGTTTCCTATGACATCAAAAACAGACATTCAGCTTGAAATATCTGAATGTCTGTTCATTAAATGTATTATTTATTTTTTTGAGCTGTTCTTAAACGCATTTTCCATTGAGCCGTCAAAAAGCTCACAAATTCTGCGCAGCTTAATACTTAAATCATACTTCATACCGCCGCTCAGCCAGTCAAGCACAAAACCTACCAGCAGACTTTTGTAATACATTGCAATAACTTCTTTATCGTCATCACTTAGGTTATAGTTTCCCGAAACGGCGTCTATGTACCTTGCAACAGCGTGCTGAGATACCCTGTTCAGATACTGCTCAAATAATTCCCTGTTTGCCGAATTGTAAATGTGCATCATAGCCGTCTTGTTTTCCAGCGCAAAATCAATTGCCGAGAGCAGACAGTCAAAAATTGTATCAGACTCGGTCTGGGACTGGATGAGCTTGTCAGTCTCCTCGGTAAAAATTTCCTCAATAAGCGACGGAATATCATTGAAGTGATAGTAAAAAGAGTTGCGGTTGATTCCGCAGTCCTCAACAATATCTTTAACCGTAATTTTACTCAACGGCTTTTTATTCAGCAGTTTCATAAAAGAAATCTTGATTGCGTATTTTGTAAAAGAAGGCATATTTCTCACCCGAAAAACAATGTTTATATTATATTTAATAATATCATAAAATCTCCGATTTTGCAAGAATTGCACCGCTGTTAAAATCAATAATCATAATACTTCTTTTCCGGAGATGAAAAGAAAAACAA
>CAMBNE010000153.1 GCA_945868935.1 uncultured Clostridia bacterium | reverse complement strand
TAGCGCACGGCTTCCCACACGTCCCATTCACAAAAATTGCACTGCAATTTTTGTGTGGACACGGCACGCCGTGTCCCTACGTCAACGTTTGCTATAATTCCACCGCTAAATTATAATTTAATTATTACTCGGCACTGCCTATCCAAAAACAGCAAAACACCGCCCCGTATCAAAAATACGAGGCGGTGTCTTTCAAGTTTTAGTATAAATTACTTTCCGCTTACAAGAGCACGCTGAATTTCAGTAGCATCGTTTACATTCACTGCTCCGTCACGGTTATAGTCAGCAAGAACAAGCTGTTCAGCCGTAAGCTTCTCAAGTGAAGCAGCATATTTCTGAATTATCGTTGCGTCGGTAACGCTCAGCACACCGTCGCCGTTAATGTCGCCAAATTCTCTGTCGCTTAGCGCAACAAACTCAAAACCGAATTCTTTGGCATACGTTTCAGCGGCTGTACCCTTGTATCCCTTAATTATAAAGTCTTCATATTTAACTTTTTCAAATACACTGTAGTCATAGCCATAACCTACGGAAAAACGTCTGATAGTTGTCACTGTGTATGGAATCGTTAAGCTTTTAAGACTTGAGCAGTCCTGAAACGCATCATATTCTATTACTTTTACACTGTTCGGAATAACTATATCCCCAAGACTCTTACAGCCCCTGAAAACATTACCGTCAATTGTTGACACTCCGTCCGGAATATTTACACTTATCAGATTGGTGTATCTGTCAAAAGCTCCGAATCCGATTACAGATACACTGTCAGGAATAATAATTCTATATAGGTTTTCTTGTTCCGCAAAAGCCTTGTCGGCTATACCTGTTGTGTCGGATTTAAGAGTAAGATTGGTATATACCGGCATTTCACCTTTGCAGGTATATACTACCTTACCGGCATAAACAACACCGTCACGCTGATTTTCAAGCCAAGCTGTATCTTGGAAAGCCAACATTCCAATTTCATTAACTGTATTCGGAATTGTAATACTCTTAAGATTTGTACAATTGCGAAAAGCGTCCATACCAATATATGTCACTCCGTTGGGGATTATAACGCTTTCAATACTTGTGCAATCCTTAAAAGACTCATATCCGATACGTGAAACAGCATAGCCGTCAATTTTGCTCGGAATTACAACATTTTTATCAGAGCCGAGGTATTCATCGATTGCAGCCGTACCGTCATCACGCACTTCGTACTGATAATCACCTGATACGACCGTGGGAGCTTTTCTTAAGATATTTCCGACAGCATTTACAGTCAACGGCAAAGCCGAAAATACACTGACAACCATAACAACCGCAATAATTACAGAAATTGCTTTTTTAAATTTCTTCATAAATTCTACACCCTTCAATTCTTGGCAAAATCTTTCATTTTATTGCTATTATATATTTACTGAGAAAAAATGTCAATGTAATTTTCAGCCTTTCTGTTTCTATCCTCATACTCTCTCCTTATTTTGTGTAAATTACAAGCTCGCTCTTCATTCCGTTAAGCTCGATAACATTTACTGAGTCCGGGGTGCTGAAATCCTCCGCTTTTTTGCCGTCCTTTTCATATGAAATGCTTGTGCCGACTCCCTTTTTAACAGCAGTGAACTCTGCATTTTCGGGAACGCAGATTCTTGATGTCGCCGATATCTGATTGATTTCTACCGAGCCGTTCAGGGTATTGCACACAATGTTCATATCAAGGTTGCAGTCAATCTCAAGCGTACCGACAAAGTCGTCAATTAAAACATTATGTGTTTTTGTTTCAAGCTCAAGATTTTCGCAGTTCAGATTCTTAACCTCAATTTTGCCTGCATTTATTGACGCTTCAATTCTGTCGATGTACTGATTCGGGAGCTGAACGAAAATCATCACCTGCTCTTTTGCATCTGCCTCGGTCATACCGTTTTTGCGGCTGATGTCAACATCAATGTGATTTTTGCTGTCGTCAATCTTTACCTTAAAATCACTCTGGAGTGTTGCAAGTGTGTTTGAGGCAAGGCGCACACGGATTTTCTCGCCGTCATAGCCCGACAAAACAAGCATATTTGCACCGCCCAGATTCATATCGTAACGCTTTGTGTTGTCAATGTCATATTCGGTTACGCTTTCATATAGATAGTCGGTCTGCTTTTTCTCTGTCTTTTCATTAGAGAGCAGCTCGTCAAGCGAAATGTTGAACAGCGACGAAAGCGCCATCATATTATCAATATCGGGGATTCCTGCGTCGGTTTCCCACTTTGTAATCGCCTGTCTTGAAACACCGATTTTCTCGGCAAGCTTTTCCTGCGACATACCTGCCTTTTTACGAATTGATTTTAATTTCTCTGCAAATGTCATTTTTATGACCTCCTTAACTTGTTGACCCGATTATAGAAAATTACGCTTTGCAAAACAAGCAATCGCAGTTTACATTTGATATATTTTTTGCTACTTTGCGTAGCAATTCAGGTTTTAAGCCGTTTTTTTGTAAAAAACATAATTGAAACAAGCCGATGAAAACGCAATCAGCTCACAATTTTCATCGGCTTTTTCTGATAAAGTTAGAAAATATTTTTTATTCTGCAGATTTCAGAATAACGGTTGACTGAGAAGGAAGTGTAAGCTTTCCGTCTTTAAGCTCAACGTGCTTGTCAGAGCTTTCTGCAACAAGGTCAGCTCTTACAACTGCATTCTTAATCATATCATCGGTAATTTCAAGCGTTTTGCTTTCCTTTGCATTGAAATTGTGAATCACAAGAAGCTTTGAGCCTTCGTACTCTATGTAGTACGCACCGACATTATTATCATCAAAGCCCTGCATTCCTGTAATTGTACCCCTTGCAATCTCGGGATTCTGATTTTTAATCTTGATAATTCTGCGGTAATAGTTGAGCAGTGAGTCCTTGTCCTCAAGCTGCTGCTTAACACCGCCGCCTGTCGGCTCGTCAAATTCGTCGCCAATACCGTTTACAAAAATGCTCGGCATATCTGCTGTATCAAAAATCATAGCCGTTCTGTATGCGGCGTCATTAGTCGTGTTAGGTGCCTTGATACCGATTTCCTCGCCATAATATATGAATGGGTTGCCCGGGAACAGCATATAGAGTGCTGCAGCAAGCTTTTCGTAGCCCAAGCCCTGACCTTCAAGCGTATTCGCAATTCTCACCTGGTCGTGATTTGACAGGAAAAGTGCATTGATTGCGTTTTCGTTGCTCTCTTTCATCTTCTTGTCATAGTTCATAACCTTTTTAACAATGGCTACACCGTTCTGCGTTACAATGTTTTCAACAAACAAGCCTGACGACTGAGCAAACTTAAATGCAAACTGACTGTCTATGCCCGACTTAAAGAGTTCCTGAATATCAGAATCGTCGGTCCAGTTTTCACCGACCATATAAACGTCGGGCTTAATCTCCTTGCAGGTATCATAAAACCACTTTAAAAATTCAGTGCCGTCTGTACTTTTGTTGGTGTAGTATTTGCAGGCGTCAAGTCTGAAACCGCCAACGCCCCTGTCAAGCCAGAATTTTGCAATCTTCTTGAATTCCTCACGGGTTTTTTCGGAATTGAGATTCCACTCAGGCATTTCGTGCGAGAAATTTGCCTCGCACTCATATCCGTCAGCAAGCGAATTTGTCGGAGTTCCTGAATCGAAGTAAGAGCTTTTGTGAATTTCAAAGTATTCAGCATTTCCGTCAAGCTTGCCCTCGCTGACTTCTTCAACAGCCTTAGTATAAAGCGGATTGTTCGAAGAAATATGGTTGAGAACAAGGTCGATGATTACCTTGATTCCACGCTTGTCACACTCTGCAATCAACTCGTCAAAATCTTCAAGCGTACCAAAATCGGGGTCAATGTCGTAGTAATTCTCTACATCATATTTATGATAGGACTTTGAAGGCATAATGGGAGTAAGCCAGATACCGTCAATGCCAAGGTCGTCACCGGTGTTGGGGTCGCCGTCATTGAGGTAGTCGAGCTGCGAAATAATGCCCTGCAAGTCGCCCACATCATCTCCATTGGAATCGCAGAAGGAATGAACGAAAATTTCATAGTAGTTGCGGTACTTGTCGTCCGAAGCAGTAGCAGTTATATTTTCTATCGGGTCTGCAACAGCAGCGTTTTCCGATTTTGAAGAGCCAGAGCTTTCCTGCGAATTACAGCCTGTGAGTACACATCCGCCGACAAGAACAACGCAAAGTAAAAGTGATAGCAGCTTTTTCATAAGTTAATATCCTTTCGTTTTTATGTCATTTCAATTTTTGATTTATTGTGATTATCCGCTTTGCAGTGTAAACCAAAATTTAATTCGGAATGCGTAATTCGGAATGCGGAATTAATGGTCGGT
>CAMBNE010000152.1 GCA_945868935.1 uncultured Clostridia bacterium | reverse complement strand
TATTTTGGAATTTTGTGCAGTATTTTGGGACTTTTCTTAAGTTGACGACATTGCCTCATAGGGGAAATGTCACGAAGTGACAAAAGGGTCTGGGCGACAGCCGTACCCTTTCGAATCCCGTTATGCTCCAATACGAAAATAACCACAGCCGTGTCGGCTATGGTCATTTTCTGTGGAGCTGATAACGGGATTCGAACCCGTGACCTCGTCCTTACCAAGGACGCACTCTGCCTACTGAGCTATATCAGCATATTCTTTTTTCTTTTCATCTGCACTTACAGACAACGTCTTTTAATATCATACCACATATATCCGACAATTTCAAATGTTTTTTGAAAAAAGTGAAAAATTTTTTTAAAATTTCAGATTTATAAGCTGTAAACTTTAAAAATAATTAAAAAACACTTGATTATTGCGGAAAACAGTGCTATAATCATAATGTTAAATATCTTAAAGTAAAGGAGTGGGCAGCAAACCCGCTCCTTTGTATTTTGCAAATCGGGAGGTATTGTATGGCTAAAAGCAAGGGCGGCGTTACCGTTTCAAAGGTCTGGGAGCTTTGCGAGCCTATCGTAAAGGATTTCGGTCTTTCACTCTGGGACGTCCGCTATGTAAAAGAGGGTGCAGACTGGTATCTGCGAATCTTCATTGACAAGGAAGGCGGCGTTGATATTACCGACTGCGAAAAGGTTTCACGTGCAATCAACACTCCGCTTGACGAGCTTGACCCCATTGAAAACGCTTACTGCCTTGAGGTCTGCTCACCCGGAATCGAGCGTGAGCTTGTTCGTGACGAGCATTTTATGCAGTTTATCGGCGCTGACATTATGGTAAAAATGCGCCGTCCGATTGAGGGAATAGGCAAGGACTTCTGCGGCGTATTAAAGGGCTACGACAACGGAATGGTTACAATTTCCGACCACAGCGGTGAAAACGAGGTTACAATTAACAAAAAGGACGCCGCTTGGATTAAGCTTGATGATTTTGACTGATAAGTTGATAATATTATTAGAAAAGGATGATTGGAAAAATGACTAATAAGGAATTATTTGAAGCATTGAGAATGTTTGAAAAGGAAAAGGATATTCCTATGGATTATATGCTTCAGCAGATTGAAAAGGCTATCGTTATCGCCTGCAAAAACTATTACGGCGGCAACGAAAACGTAGTGTTCAACATTGTTCCCGAAAAGAACACATTTGACGTAAAGCTTGTAAAAACCGTTGTTGATGAGGTGCTCGACCCTGACTTTGAAATCACAAGAGAGGACGCCGAGAAAATCAACAAGAGAAAGATTTACAGCATCGGCGACGAGGCACAGATTCCGCTTGACCCCAAAAAGCTCGGCAGAATTGCAGTTTCAGCCGCAAGAAACGTAATCCGTCAGGGAATCCGTGCAGGCGAAAAGGGGCAGACACTTATTGAGTTCCAGAGCAAGCTCGGCGAAATCGTTACCGCACAGGTTGAGAGAATCGACCCCAAGAGCGGAATTGCTACAATCAAAATCGGCAAGGCAGAGGCTATGCTCCCAAAGAACGAGCAGGTTGGCTGCGGCGAGCTTAAAGAGGGCGACCACATCAAGGTTTATATCGCAGACGTAAAGGACAACGAAAGAGGTCCTCACGCTATAATTTCAAGAACTCACCCCGGTTTTGTAAAGCGTATGTTTGAACAGCAGGTTCCCGAAATTTTTGACGGAATTGTTGAAATCAAGTCTATCTCCAGAGAAGCAGGCTCTCGTACAAAGATGGCTGTTACAAGCAACAATCCCGACGTTGACGCAATCGGCGCATGCATAGGCGCAAAGGGTGCGAGAGTAAACAGCATTGTCGAGGAGCTCGGCGGCGAGAAAATCGACATTATAGAATACAGCGACGAGCCTGAAAAGTACATTTCCGCAGCGCTTTCACCTGCAAGTGTATGCAAGGTTGAAATCGTTGACGCAGAAACAAAGAGCTGCAAGGCAACAGTGCCCGACGGTCAGCTTTCGCTTGCAATCGGCAACAAGGGCCAGAACGCAAGACTTGCCGCAAGACTCACAGGCTGGAGAATTGACATTCGTCCCGAAAGCGGCTTCTACGGCGAGGACGAGGATGACAAAACAGAAACAGTTGAAGAATAATTCGGAATGCGTAATGCGTAATTCGGAATTAATTGATAATAAAAGCTTGTGTGCTGATATTGCCTTGCTATGACTGTTGAGCATTAGCCGTAGGGACACGGCGTGCCGTGTCCGAAGTGATGATGAAACTTAACGAATTATATCTTCGAGGTAAAATATGAAAAAAGTTCCTTTAAGAAAATGTACCGGGTGCGGTGAGATGAAGGAAAAGCGTGAGCTTATCCGTGTTGTCAAAGCTCCCGAAAAGAAAGATGAAAACGGCAACGTGATTTCGGGCGGAGAAATTTCGCTTGATTTGACAGGCAGAAAGCCCGGCAGAGGAGCGTATGTCTGCAAAAACACAGACTGCTTTGAAAAAGCACGAAAGGCTCGAAGGTTTGAACGCTCATTAAGCTGTAAAATCCCCGAGGACGTTTACGAGCAGATGAGCGCAGAGCTTGAAAACGCTTCGGAAGATTAAGAGGTGACTTGATGAACGACAGAATTTTATCGCTTCTCGGTCTTTGCAGGCGAGCGGGAAAGCTCGTAATCGGCGCAGACCCGACAATCGAGTCGATTATCAAGGGCAAGTCGAAAATCGTGATTTTTGCAAACGACTTTTCCAATAACAGCATTAAACCCGTGCTCACAGCGGCACATTCAGGCAATATCAAAGCATTTTGCATAAACAGGAGCAAAGATGAATTAAGCTTTGCACTCGGCAAGCTGTGCGGAGTGCTCTCGGTGGAGGATAAGGGCTTTGCCGAAAAGCTTTCACAGCTTATTAAAGATGAAAACGAACAGGGAGGAGAATTATATGATTAAATATAAGGTTAAGGACGCAGCGAATGATTGTGGGGTTACCAATAAGAAGATGATCGAGATTCTCGAAAAACACTGCGGTGTTACAAAAAAGACTATGACTTCTCTTGAGGAAAGCGAGCTTGATGTGATTTTTGACGTCATCACAAAGGAAAACAGCGTTGAAAATTTTGACGCTTACTTTGCAACACGCAACAAAAAGCTCGAAGAAGCACCCGAAAAGCAGGAAGAGGCTCCCAAAGAGGAGAAGAAAGCCGAAAATAAGGGCGAAAATAAAAACAAGCCTAAGGCTGATAAAAGGGCAGAAAAAGCAGATAATAAACCCAAGGCTGACAAAAAGGAAACTGCTCCTAAGGATATCGAGGTTAAGAGCGAGGAGGAAACAACCACCCGCAAGCGCAGAGTTATCGATACCCGTGCCACAAACGTAGACGTTGAGCGTTACAACTCAAAGTACGACGATATGGCGAGCGACAGCTCAAAGATGAGGAGCACAGACAATACGGTTAAAAAGCAGAAGTTTTCTAACCGTTCGCAGAAGCAGAAGGGCAGACGTCAGGGCAGGAAAGAAACCGAGGCAGAACGTCTGAAGCGTATTGCGCTTGAGCGTAAGCAGAAGCCGATTACCGTTCAGATTCCCGATGAAATCGTTGTTTCCGAGCTTGCCTCAAGACTCAAGGCTACTGTAGCTGAGGTTGTTAAAAAGGCGTTCCTTATGGGCTCAATGGTAACTGCTACCGACACAATCGACTTTGATACAGCTTCTCTTATTGCAATGGAATTCCACGCAAAGGTTGAAAAAGAGGTTGTTGTTACAATTGAGGAGAGAATTATCGACGACAGCGAGGACGACGATGCAAATCTCGTTGGCAGAGCTCCCGTAGTTGTAGTTATGGGACACGTTGACCATGGTAAAACCTCAATCCTCGACGCTATACGTCACGCAAACGTAACCGCAGGCGAAGCAGGCGGTATCACACAGCACATCGGTGCGTACAGAGTAATGATTGACGGCAAGCCGATTACCTTCCTCGACACACCCGGACACGAAGCATTCACAACAATGCGTGCAAGAGGTGCGCAGGTAACGGATATTGCAATCCTCGTTGTTGCGGCTGACGACGGAATTATGCCGCAGACGGTTGAGGCTATCCACCACGCAAAGGCTGCAGGCGTTTCGGTAATTGTTGCAATCAACAAGATGGATAAGCCGGGAGCAAATCCCGAGGCTGTTAAGCAGCAGCTCACAGAGCACGAGCTTATTCCCGAGGAATGGGGCGGCGACACACCGTGTATTCCTGTTTCTGCAAAGACAAAGGAAGGTCTTAACGACTTGCTCGAAATGGTGCTTCTCGTTGCCGAGATGAAGGAGCTTAAGGCTAACCCCGACAGAGCCGCAAAGGGTACTGTAATCGAGGCTCGTCTT
>CAMBNE010000151.1 GCA_945868935.1 uncultured Clostridia bacterium | reverse complement strand
TCAATTGTTTCAACGGGCGCAATTTCGTACCCGAACAAGGTGAAAACGCAATCGGATTCAATTCTTCTTGTCAATATGGATACGAATCAGGTTGTTTTCGAAAAGGACGCCGATTCAAAGCGCTATCCTGCTTCTACCACAAAAATTATGACCTACATAATTGTTGCGGAAAACATTGACGATTTTGAAAACACCCGTGTTCCGATTAAGCAGTCCGTACTCGACGTGCTGAAAGACACAGGCAGTTCTCTTGCCAGCGTTGAGGACCACGTCGGCAAGGATATGAGCGTAATTGACCTTCTTTACAGTATGATGGTACCCTCGGGCAACGATGCCGCAATGGTGCTTGCCGATTATGTGGGCGGAGGAAATGTTGACAGCTTCGTAAAGCTTATGAATGACAAGGCTAAGGAGCTCGGCTGTAAAAATACTCATTTTGAAAATCCCGACGGACTTCACAACGACAATCACTACACAACGGCACGTGATATGTACAAAATTACAACCTACGCCCTGACGCTCCCGAAGTTTGCTGAAATTACAAATACAACCGCCTATACCTGCGAGGGTGACGATTATCCGCTTGTGACAACAAACTATTTAATTGACCCCAACAACGGCGGTGAATATTACTATATGTACGCCAAGGGAATCAAGACAGGCACCACCGACCAGGCAGGCAGATGCCTTGTGACAACCGCAACTGCCGACGGATATTCATACATTGCCGTACTTCTCCACGCTCCGTACAAGGAGGGCGTAAGCGAGGAATACGGAACGATGACTGACGCCGCCGATTTGTTCAGATGGGCGCTTACCGGTCTGGAGCTTAAAACCGTTGCAACCTCGTCAACTCCCGTTTGTGAGGAAAAGATAAACCTTGCATGGGGCAAGGATTCAGTGCTGCTTGTTCCCGATAAGAATCTGAGCGCAATCGTTCCGAAAGATATGAATAAAGACGAGCTGATTGTTGAAACAGACGTTCCCGAAAGCATAGATGCACCTGTTGATACCGACACCGTTGTCGGCACAGCCACAATTTATTATCAGGGCAGTGACGGCAAAAAGCAGGAGGTTGCAAAAGTAAATCTTGTTTCAAGTGAAAAGATTGAAATGAGTGGAATACTTTTTGTTCTCAATGTAATCACAACGGTGTTCAAGTCCTACTGGTTCCTTGTAATCATCGGAATTATCGCAATTATCCTTATCTGCTACTTTATTTCTTCAAAGATAAACAAAAAGCGCAGTAAGAAGAACAGAAAGGTAAAGCACTACCGCAACCTGTAATTTAATTCGGAATTCGGAATTTAGAAATAATAAAGTTTATTACAAAAATGTAAATGAATATTAACTTGAAATTTGTTCTGTATATGTTATAATTACTTTATAGAATAATTCCGAGGTGATTATATGAAATGTCCATACTGCGGTTATGAAGAAAGCAAGGTAATCGATTCCCGTTCTGCCGACGACGGCGAGAGAATCCGCAGAAGACGTGAGTGCCTTAAATGCGGCAAGCGTTTCACAACCCACGAGGTTATTGAAACAGTGCCGATAATCGTTGTAAAGCGTGACAAGTCACGTGAGGTTTTCGACCGCAACAAGCTTACGGCAGGTATTCTTCGTGCCTGCGAGAAACGCCCCGTTTCAATCCAGCAGATTGAGTCAATGGTCGATTCGATTGAGGCAAAGCTTCAGAGCAGTCTTGACAGGGAAATCACCTCTATGCAAATCGGCGAGCTTGCAATGGAGGAAATCAAGAAGGTAGATGAAGTTTCCTACGTTCGTTTTGCCTCTGTTTACCGCCAGTTCAAGGACATCAACACCTTTATGGAGGAGCTTAACAAGCTTCTGACCGAGAAAAAATAAATAGTATTTTAGTTTTGCCCGAGTAATCGTTAGTTTGCTCGGGCAGTTTTGTTTATAAACCATAATTTATCAGAGTGTTGAGTGTGGAGTTTGGAGTGTGGAGTTAAGGGTCGCTTCGCTCCGAATTTATAATAGTGCGTGTTGTTTGGATAAGTTTGTTTGCTTAATTTATGTTGATATATTGGTGACGTTTATTATTTTAGTGTAGGGAACAGTCTTGACTGTTCCGCAGGGTTACAGCTGACCTATAGTTAATCGGAACGGTCAAGACCGTTCCCTACATTAGTTAAAAACACAAAAATCCACACCTGCGGCAACGCCGCATAAAATTAATTCGGGCACTAAACTTTTGAACTACCGCAACCTATCCACTCGACCAAAACTCCACACTCCACTCTCCACACTCCTAACTAAAATAAATTATCGTTTATCATTGTATTTTTCGATTTTGCATTGACATATTAATGCACTGATAATACAATACATATATAGTTTAAGGAGGTAAGCTGATATGAAGAACAAAAGAAAGGATATTCTATATATTGTCGTCGGCATTGCATTTGTATTTGCCGTATTTCTTGTAGTTTCATATCTTCTGCCCTCGACAGTCGGAATTTCCGAGCACGCAGATGCAAAAATCAAGTACGTTACTGAGGATAAAAACATTGAAGTTACGCTTGATGACAGTGACTGCGATGAGCTTTGCAGGATTTTCAGCGGAAAAACTGCGTATCACGATAGCCCGTCCTGCGGATTTACAGAGTCTGCGTCGGTTTCGTTCGGTAATCAGATCTTTATGCCTGCATGCGACGGTGACGAGATTATAAAGGTCGGCTTAAAATATATTACCGTTTCCCCAAAAGAGCGTGATACGGTTGACAAAATATTCGCAAAGTATGGCGCAACGTTTCCGTGCTTTTGATTTTGCGACATTTATTAATATAAAATTACAATAAAACAGCAAACGTTTGTTTGTAATAATTTCGGCAGTTTTGTAATATTTTAAAATTCAATAATTGTTTCTGACACCGAATGCACAGGTTAATTCTTGTGAATTCGGTTATTTTTATTCTGCAAGGGAATAATAATTAAAAAACATCAGGAAAAAATTTCAAAATTATGAAAAAATTAATTTGTTTGTAAATTTTATTGCTTACCTCGTAACTTTTACTTGATTTTTTGAAAGCAATAGAGTATAATTATATCAATCGGTGGCACATTGTGTCATTTGGTGACTGAATACAACGATTTTTTGATAATTTTCAAACTGTAGTGACGGAGGTGGGCAAAATGTTTTCGGGAATGTCAAATCATTCAATTGACGCAAAAGGCAGAATAGTTTTGCCTGCAAAATTCCGTGAAGAGCTTGGAGATACCTTTTTTCTTGCAAGAGGTTTCGGAAACTGCTGTATTCAGGCTATGTCCGCCGACCAGTTCAATTCAATCTGCGCAAAGATTCTTGAGCTTCCTGCCGACAAGGCTATGGCTTTGCAGTATACCTTCAGCGCAACAGCGGTTGAAGTTACTCCGAATGCTCAGGGCAGAGTAATAATTCCGCAGAACCTGCGTGAATTTGCTTCCATTGAAAGCGACGCACTCGTTATCGGAATGAACAATCGAATTGAAATCTGGAGCAAAACCAAATTTGACGAATTTATGGCTTCACAGAAAGATACCGTCTCCGAAGCTCTGTCAATGCTGAGATTGTAAGGAGGAATATTATGGTATTCTCCCACATCCCCGTACTCCTCAACGAAACAATCGAGGGACTTGACATTAAGGAAAACGGTATTTATGCCGACGGAACGGCAGGCGGAGGAGGTCACAGCAGTGAGATTTTAAAGCGCCTTACCACAGGCAAGCTAATCTCAATTGACCGTGACCCCGATGCGATTTCGGTACTCACCCAAAGGTTTAAAAGTAATGAAAACTCTATAATAATAAAGGGCAATTTTGCTGACATTAAGGAGCTTTTACAGCTTCGGGGCGTAGGCAGGCTTGACGGCGTTCTGCTCGACATCGGCGTCTCCTCCCATCAGCTTGATACAGCTTCAAGAGGCTTTTCGTTCCACGAGGACGCCCCTCTTGATATGCGAATGAGTCAGAGCGGAACAACTGCCGAAGAGCTTGTTAACACCCTGCCCTTTGAGGAATTAAGACGTATTATTTCAAGCTACGGCGAAGAAAAATATGCTTCCTCAATTGCAAAGGGAATTGTGTCTGCAAGAGAGCAAAACCCGATTAAAACTACGCTTGAGCTTGCTGAAATCATCAAACAGAACGTACCGCAGAAGGTCAGACGTGACGGACACCCCGCACGAAAAACCTTTCAGGCATTGCGCATAGCCGTTAATGACGAGCTCGGCGCACTTGAAAAGGGACTTGACGGTGCGTTTGAAATGCTCGGAAAGGGCGGACGGCTTGCCGTCATCACCTTCCATTCGCTTGAGGACAGAATCGTCAAGCAAAAAATGGCTTCTTGGTGTCAGG
>CAMBNE010000150.1 GCA_945868935.1 uncultured Clostridia bacterium | reverse complement strand
CTCTTGATAGCTCACGACAAAAGTTTTACCACCTATGAAGACACAGTTCCCTTTTTCTAAAAAATTTTCATTATATTTGATGTATGTACTTACAGCATTATTCTCGGAACTTGCGCACAAGTAAGGCGTTGTGCCACTGTTCTCAACAATATCTGAGGAGAGGATATTCTTCGTATTTTTTACATCAAAAACATCCGTAAGTTTAAACTCGCCCCACTTAACTTTCCTCAACTTCTCGTTAAGTGAGGCTTTTATTTTCCCAGGCGGGCATCCTCCAAATTCTGGTTTTTTAACAGGTTTGATACTTCCCAAGCTAAATAGTCACTAACCGTCTTTTTGAAATCTTCCAGCGTGGGCTTTGTATCAATCGGTGCTGTCTGGTTCCAATCAGCACCGTTATCGGGATCAATTGTCCCCTCATAATACTCCTTCTCGGTATAGTAATTCAGCTTGCCTTTTCCAAAACGCACCAAATCGACCAACTCAGCGTAACGTTCCTTTGCGTGATCTGTATCTCGTAGGTTCACGCTTGCTTTCTTACGATTGGTTCTTGTATATCCATCAACAGAGAAGTCGATAAACCTAACGATATCATCTTTCTGATGTGTTTCGCCAACACGGAATACATATACATTAGTCTGCACACTGGACTTGCCTAGGAATAAGTCAATCGGCATTTTGATGCTGGCAAGCAAGGTGCTGTGCTGTAAAATCTTTTTATTATATTCTATCGCTTTTCCGCTGCCGGCTGAGCTCTGAATAATAATCGCAGCATAGCCTTTTTCCATCATAGACAGCGCTTTTTCAACAAACACCATACCGTTACCGGGAGCTGAATATGGCGGATTTAATACAAACGCATTTGCCGGAAACCTTTTATCAGTTTTACCAAATCCATAGTTTCCATTGAATTCTTTCAAGGAGTCCTTGTTGATGATGTTAGAGCTGCCGTCGCCCATAAGTATCATATTGAGGATAGCAAGCATATAAACTTCGGAAAGAATTTCCAAACCAAGAAGTTGGTTTGCTTTTATTTCAGCAGACTTTAATGCTAATTTATCGGGAGACTTAATCTTGTTCTTCGCATCAATCAGCATTTCATTCATTGATGCAACAAGAAGTCCTGCAGAACCTGTCGCAAAGTCCCACACATAGGAATCCATATCTACTCTTGCCAAACGAGCTAAAAGTGTAGCCACATAAGAAGGCGTCAGAACTACATCATTTAGCTTGTCCTGAGTAAATCCGAGCCAACTATACATTTCATTAAACAGTTTGCCTGTAAAATCTGTACTGAGTCCGATTTTATAGTAAATGCCTAAGTCATCGATAATCTTTGTAAATACTCGCTTTAGCTGGCTTTCTCCGTTTTCAATTTTATTGATATTATCTGTGGTCAGCGTATTTTGCAAAGTTCTGACAATCAAATCTCTTTTTTCTTGAGGAAGATTTTTTTCATTTAGAAATGCCTTGATTTTACGAAGAATAATATCTCCATCACGGTTGCCTTCTTCGTTAGATGATTTTAAATCAGATTTTTCTAGTGCAGCAACTTTTCCGGGTACACCAAGAGTTGCAATAATCGAAGCCGCAACCAAATAAACACGGTCACGCTCACTAAGACCTTTTTCATTTTGATAAATATCATTATTGAGCTTAACAAGACTTGCATTGATTTCCTGCTCACGGCGTTCTCTGAGTTTTTCTATTTCCTCAGCAGTCAGCTGTAACTGTTTGACTTTCTCAATAAACTTGTCAAAGTTGCGTTTTTTGAGGAACGACAAATCTGTATAGTCGTCAACCTTCTGACCAATACCAAAGTTGCTTTTTGAAACATAGTAAACACCAATCTCATATTGGAGTTCTCCGGTATCGTCCTTATAGCCGGTCATACCAATAGCAATAATGTCCGTGTAACTTGTATAGTGGAGAAGCGCATTGGCATAATGAACTGCACCATTAACAGCATAGGAGTTAATGGTTTTATAATCCGGAAGGTTTTTAGCGGTTTTGTTGGCAACCTTACCCTCAGCATCAAGCTTAACAAGCTTATCTTTATAGCCCTTATATTCAATCAAAACAGGGTAATTAACCAAATTCTTATCCTGTAACAAAAGCTTAGCGTCAGGACGGTTGCCGCCTGTTCCGCCGCTTTTAGATGCATAATCATTAAGCGCTTGATCGATTTCTGTGTTTAATGATTCCTGCTCCAACTTATAATCAAGGCGATATGATTTCATCCAGCCGTTTGCTAAATCAGCAATGTTGGGTTCTACTGATTTTGCTTTTACTTTTATTTTTGCCATTTTGCCCCTCCAAAAATTGCAATCATACTTTTATTCCATTATATTTTATCATTTTATCCTCAAGAAATCAATGAATTGAGGTTTTTCTTTCATATAAAAGCGTTTAATATATTGGGGAACTATTTTTATAATTCTCAATTAAAAAGTTCCCTAAAACTTAGAACGTTTTAATACATTTGGATTTCATAAATTCCATTATCTCGCCGTTATCTTTGTCCTCATAATAAGCCACCAACAGCCGCTTAAACTCAGGCACTTCTTTTTCGGGAATGATAAGCATACCGGCTCCTTGTGAAATCAAATAATGATTTGCGAAGATAACCGACGCTCTTTTGTTTCCGTCATTAAAAATCTGCGCTTTCATACAGTATAAGCACAGGTTAATCGCTTTTTCGTCAGCTGGGAGCGATTCTTCGAGAAGTGCTTCGAGCCTTTCTTTGATAACACTCTCGATTGGCAAGGGTGGAATGTAGCTTGTGCCGCCGATTGTAACTGGTACGCCACGGATTCTTCCGCCGTTTTCATAAAAGCCCTCATTTACGAGCTTTGCGGTATGGCAAAGAATCGAATAATCTGAGGGATAACTGATAACATCCTTGTCCAATATAAACTCCCAAGCGTGTTTCAGGTTTAAGATTTTTTGCACGTCCGAAGCCGATACGCCGTTGACTTTGCCGTTATCTATAATATCTTCTGTCTGCGGAAAAGTCGTAGCGACGCCTTCAAGCACAGCCTGATCATAAATATTCGACTTCAAATTTGCTCTGGCAAAATCTAAATTGAGCATAACCCTTTCGGAAAGCTCTGCATCCGAGTAACCGAGAAGCGCAAGCTCTTTATCCAAATGTCTGATATTCTTTTTCAACTCTCTGGCTTCACGGGAGTTTCTAAGGAGCAGCTGATACAACTCATCGGAATACTCACCGACATAAGTTGATGTGAGCCTGCTGCCGACACGCTTGCGAATATAGAGATATTTATTTCCTTCACGGTCTTTGATTTCAGGAGTTCCGTCATAGGGGAGCAAATTCAGCCTTGCCTGAAAATCTGCTCTTTGGTGAAGAAGCTCTTGTATTTGAGGATAGTTGTTATTCATAAATATGTCTCCTTTGGGGAACTTTATATGTAATTATTCTATCATAATGTTCCCCAATGTGTCAATGATTATTTATTATGTCAGCAAAACCTGATCTTTCGTTTGCAGATTCCTAAAAGAGATTTTTGCAAACTTTAACACTTTTCCCTTTTATATGCAAAAAACTGATGTAACCAGAAACGGACTACGTCAGCCTTTTGTGTTAGTTATAGATTATTTTAACGTTGACAACATCTCTCGCTCTCTGAACAGCATTATTCATCTTGCACACCCACAGCATTTGGTCGGTTGCTTTTAGCTGTTCGGTGCAGCCATCTTCCTTTGCGAAAGCCTGCACAAGCTCGTCGTACATCTTCTGTGCCTGTTCATCAATGTCGGCAAGGTATTCGTTCAGCCTACATTTTGTGAGAAGGTTGGTATAAAGAATCGGGCGACTTCTTTTGATATAGCGAAGGCGTTGTTGTCCCCATAAGCCGATTGGTCGGTTATCCTGTTCGGGCAGCGTTAAATTAGGAAGCAAATAATCCCCTTGACGTGTATATGCAATCTCCATTGTCAGACCTCCTTAACCTTAATTCTCTTAGTTCTTGCTTTTGTGAGCTTGATTAACAGCTCATCAATGTTGTCGGTGTATCTGCCTTGTGAAATAAGGTTGTTCCTCAAATCAATAAGGCTGTTGATAACCGTGCGCCGTTCATCGGGCGTTAGATAGATATGATATTTTGGATTTCTCATTGTGTTTACCTCCGTTTCATTTTGATGATTTCATTATAAACGGAGCTTACTGATAAATCGAATGTGCCGATCAAAAAAGTCCTAATAAACAGAAAAACGCCGTTCCAGCTTTTACACTGAAACGGCGTTCTGTTTTTGTATCAGAGAACACATCTGACGGCAAATCCGCCGCTGAAAAAGTAGGTGTTCATCCAATACTTGTTTGGTGGAGGTGGGGGGAGTTGAACCCCT
>CAMBNE010000149.1 GCA_945868935.1 uncultured Clostridia bacterium | reverse complement strand
TGATGCAAAAATCAGGGTGGTACCGCGGATTATTTCGTCCCTGCGTAGTTTACGCAGGGGCTTTTTTATTTTTACATTACGGAGGTATTTATGGATCAAATCGCTGTTTTAAAAGAAGAAATTACAAAAAAGCTTTCCGAAACTGCCGATTTAATTGACCTTGATAAAATCAGGGTTGCTTATCTCGGCAAAAAGGGCAGTATTACTGCCTTGTTAAAGGGAATGAAGGACCTTTCTCCCGAAGAAAGAAAGTCCTTTGGCGCAGAGATAAACAAGCTTAAAACCTTTGCCGCTGAAAAAATTGAAGAAAAAATTTCAGAGCTTAAGGAAAAGGAAGTTGAGCGTGAAATTGCGTCAATGCCGCAGTTTGACATCACAACTCCCGTTGACCTTACAAGAGGTTCTTATCACCCGATTACTCTTGTTCAGCGCCAGTGCGAGGCAATCTTCAAGTCAATGGGCTTTACCGTTGAGGACTACCCCGAGGTTGTAACCGACTACGAGTGCTTTGAGTCGCTCAATATTCCCAAGCACCACCCTGCACGTGATATGCAGGACACCTACTACCTTGAAAACGGTCAGCTCTTAAAGTCGCAGACCTCTGCCGCACAGAATGCAATTCTAAGAAAGTACGGCAAAAACCTTGTTGAAAACGGTGTGCCGATTAAGGCTATCTTCCCCGGAAGATGCTTTAGAAACGAAGCAACAGACGCCTGCCACGAAAACACCTTCTTCCAGATGGAGGGCGTTATGGTTGACAAGGACATTTCAATTTCAAACCTCATTTTCTTTATGAAAACTATGCTTTCCGAGGTGTTCAGAAAAGACATCAAGGTTCGTCTGCGCCCCGGCTTCTTCCCGTTTGTGGAGCCCGGCTTTGAGCTTGACATAAGCTGTCTTATCTGCGGCGGTGACGGCTGTCCGTCCTGCAAGCACAGCGGCTGGCTTGAGCTTTGCCCCTGCGGAATGATTCACCCGAATGTTTTAAGAGAGGGTGGAATTGACCCCGAAAAGTACACAGGCTTTGCGTTCGGTCTTGGTCTTACAAGACTTGCGATGATGAAGTACGGAATCAAGGACATCAGAGATTTAAACAGCGGAAGCCTCAAGTCGCTTTCACAGTTTACCGATGATGAATAAGGAGGGTATCTAATATGTTTTTATCAATGAACTGGATTCAGGATTTTGTTGACCTCAGCGGTCTTGACAAGCTTGAGCTTATTCACAAGTTTTCTCTTTCAACGGCTGAGGTTGAAAACGAGATTTTCCATAAAGGCTCGGACATCAGCGGAATTATTGTTGCCGAAATCAAGTCGGTTGAAAATCATCCCGACTCAAAGAAGCTTCACCTTTTAAAGGTTGACGCAGGCAACGGCGAGCTTACCGACGTTGTATGCGGTGCACCAAACGTTAGAGTCGGTATGAAAACTGCATTTGCGCAGGTCGGCGCAAAAATCGGCGATATTACAATTTCTCCACGTCCGCTTGCAGGCTTTACTTCTTACGGTATGTGCTGCAGCGAGGCTGAAATCGGAATTTCGGACGACAACTCGGGAATTATGGACATCACCGACGACGTTGCAAACGGCACCGACATCAAGGACGTTTACGAGGTTGACGATATTGTATTCGAGGTTGACAATAAATCGCTTACAAACCGTCCCGACCTCTGGGGACACTACGGAATTGCAAGAGAGTTTGCCGCACTCGCAGGCAGAGATTTAAAGCCGCTTGACGTTGACGATTTAAAGGCTTACGAAGAACTCAAAAAGGTTGATATGAAGATTGAGGACGACCTCTGCCAGCGCTACAGCTGTTTGCAGGTTGAGAATATCAAGAGAAACGTAAGCCCCGTAAATATGAGAATAAGGCTCTTTTACTGCGGTATGAGAGGAATCAATTTCCTTGCAGATTTGACAAACTACCTTATGCTCGAAATGGGACAGCCTATGCACGCATTCGACTCACGCAAGGTTGAGAAAATCAGAATCAAGCGTTTTGACAAGCCGTTTGTTTTCCGCACACTCGACGGTGTTGACCGCAACATTGACGAGAATACGCTGATGATTTGCAACGACAACACACCCGTAGCAATTGCAGGTATTATGGGCGGTCTTGACTCGGAAATCGTTGACGATACCACAACTCTTACGCTTGAATCGGCTACCTTCAACGCTGTTTCAATCCGTAAATCTACCGTTCGTCTTGCTCACCGCACAGACGCTTCTATGCGCTATGAAAAGTGCCTTGACCCCGAAATGACAGACGTTGCAATCGCAAGATTCTTATATCTTCTCAAAAAGTACGACAGCGATGTTAAGGTTGTATCATCACTTACCGACGAGTACGCTTTCCGCTATGATACAGTTACTCTCGACTTTGACAAAAAGTTCGTTGACCGCTACACAGGAATCGAAATCGACAACGATACAATTGTTAAAACGCTCACAAGCCTTGGCTTTAAGGTAACGCTTGACAGCGACAATTTCTCGGTTGTTGTTCCGTCATGGAGAGCCACAAAGGACGTTACGCTCAAGGCTGACATAATTGAAGAAATCACAAGAATATACGGCTACGACAATTTTGAAATCAACACAACACGTTCTCCTCTCTATCCTGTCAGAGTTGACGCTGTTAAGAGCAACGAGGACAAAATCAAGGATATTCTTGTAAAGAAATATAATCTTCACGAGCTTCATTCATATGTTTGGGCATACAATGACGAGCTGAAAGCACTCAATATTCCTGTAGAGAATAATATTAAGCTTGCAAACGCAACTAACCCTAACATTGAAACAATCAGAAAATCAATTATTCCCACTCAGCTCTGTCAGGTTAAGACAAACGCTTCCTACTCACCCGACTTCGGTATTTTCGAAATCGGACGTGTTGTAAACGGCGTTGACGAAAACAACCTCTGCATTGAAAGCAAAAAGCTTGCAGTTACGCTTTTCAGCAAGACAAAGGACGTCAAGACGCTCTACTTTGAGCTCAGAGATATGCTTGCAGTCATCACGAGCGACTTAAAGCACGAAACGCTTTCATTCAAAAAGGCTGAGCCAAAGCACAGCTATGAGCACCCCGTAAACCTCAACACAGTTATGATTGGCGACAGGGAAATCGGCACAATCGGAATTGTGCACCCCGTTGTCGGCAAGAAGATTGACAAAAAGGCGAGCATTGTCTTTGCTGAGATTGATATGAGCGAGTTTACTCAGGCTGAAAATGCGGCAATCGTTTATGAAGAACCGTCAAAGTTCCCGCCGATTGATTACGACATAAGCCTTGAAATTCCGAGCGGAGTATTTTACTCTGACCTTGCACAAAGCTGGAAAAACGAGGGCAGTGCAATTCTTAAGAATACAAAGATTGTTGACACCTACGACACAGAAACTGTTCACAGCATAACCGTAAGATTTGAGTTCTCGTCAAACGAGAGAACACTCTCCTCAAACGAAGTTCAGGAAATTATCGACAAGGTTATCGCAAATCTTGAAAAGCTCGGCGTAAAATTAAGAAACGCATAGTCGAGTGCCGCGAACACTCCGGACTTATATTATTTCAAATCAACAAACAAGGGACGGTAAAACGCCCCTTGTTCTTTTTCCAAAAATAAAACTGTCTTTTATAATCATTTTATTTAAAATGCTTGAAATTTGTTTTGGAATATATTATAATAGACGAATAGGAGGTGTTTCAGTATGTTGGATAAGACAATGATTTTTTCACTCGGCGAGGAAAAGGATGACCAGATTAAGGCAAGCCTTACTATCGTTTATGACGCACTCAGGCAGAAGGGCTACAATCCGATTAACCAGATTGTAGGCTATATTCTGAGCGAGGACCCTACTTATATTACAACGTACAACAACGCTCGTAATATTATAAGTAAAATTGACCGTGACGACTTACTTGAAGCACTGGTGAAGTCATACCTCAATGTTTAAGAAAGGATGATGCCTTGTGGCAGATACCAAGAAACAGGCACAGGAATTTCCTACCTACAAGGGCAGACCGCTTGTGCGCTGCGGAGATGAGATTTACTACGGCAATATGGAAGAGCCGTATGTTATAAGGATGCAGATTAAATCAAAAAAGGAAGTTGACGGCAAAGAGCTCCCCGATAAGATAACAGTTCAGCTTATGGCTACCGACCCTTATCTTTCACCGAGAAAACAGCTTGTAAAGTCGAGCGAGAAAAAGGGTATGTTCCTTGCAATGGATATTGCTGATATATGGCTTGAAAGAGCGCTTGCAAATAAAATCTGATTATCCTGATTTACTCAAACAAAAGCACGTAAAAAAACTGACTTTGATTTTTTCAAAGTCAGTTTTTGTTTTGTATAAAATTACAGCAAGCTTTTCTGCTTTGTGTATTCATCATACAGCGTTTCGGAA
>CAMBNE010000148.1 GCA_945868935.1 uncultured Clostridia bacterium | reverse complement strand
GTCTGAAAGCATATGCATAAATAAATCTTGATTGAATTTGCTTGATACACACAGGTTTCGTACTTCATCAAAATTAATTCTGTACTTACAGTCAATCTGTCCGTCAACAGCCTTGCGTGTATATTTATCTGTAAGGCTGCACATTTCATCCATAAAGTCATTCAGCGATGGATGTTGATCTAATTGAATGAGCGTTCGGGCATTCGGAACATAAGCGGAATATCTTGCGTAATTGTATCCTGAAGATTCCACAAGAATTCCGTCCGATTTATCCTCACACAAAACAAGTAAACACTGACTGACACCTGATGGATCTGTTCCCATTTTATCTGCGTGTTCGGATATGAAAGAATAGTCACTCAGAAGATTATTTCTGAATGACTCAAATTCATGATACGGTAATTCAATTGTATCGACTATGTTGCAGTGTTCGGGTTCTGCTTTAAATTGTTTTCTGTTAAGCGGTATATCAATTAACATTTTAATTGCCATGCGATACATAAGTCGCAAAAAAGTTATATAAAAACTACTTTCTGCGAACGGTATCGTTCCTTTCATTGTATTTCTCATATTAAACATTTTCCTTTTCTTCGATATAGGTGATATACGGAATTTTCAGCCAGTGTGTCCATCCGCCGTTTTTCAGCTGCGTTTTTACAACACCATACTGTGTACCCATTGCTTCAATGACTTCACCGTTGCCGATATAAATACCGATATGACCTTCGTGCCATACGGCAAGTCCGGGGATTTCGGGTAGAGTATCAATCGTGCCTTTTTCTCTTGCCACCTGAAACATTCCGTTTGCCGAAACATCCTGCATACCGTTTGCACCGATATCGATCTTTCCGCTTTCTGCATCGTACCAACCGTAGCCTTTGATTAACCCAACGCAATCGGCAGTTCGTCTGCCGAGCCAGTTCTGTTCAATGAAATCTGCATAACTTCCGACCTCATCGGGATACTGATTTTTCTTAAACTCAAAGACAGATTTATCAAGCACTGCACCGTAAGTCCCGTATACATAACCCCATCCGCTTTCCTGAGCGTGTATTGCCCACTTTACTAAATCGATATTGTTTTTTGTTGAAATATCGGTATAGTCGGAAGTATCAATATGCAAAGAGCGTATATTGCCCATGACATTGCTGAAATCTTCGGCAGTAAGCTGTGTGCCGAATGCAGAATTAACAGTGGAGATTAACTGTTCATCTGTTTGGTTTTCAGCAAAACAAGATACAAGCTTATCAACAAAACCAGGATTGTTAGAAAAATCAGGAAGCGCAAGTACATATAGTACCTGCGCTTCCTTTACGCTGCCGTTAAAACCTGCGGCTGTCATTTTATCATCAATGGTGTTCATAATATCTTCAACGAATTGAAGTTTAGCTTTTTCCTCTGCAGACAAATTCTGAACTACCATTGTTTGCAATCTATCGGTGTCAATATTGATATCGCCATTGAAAAAGGAAACCACGGCAACGATAGGCATGATGATTATGATAATCACTCCGAGTATGATTCCAACTGCAGTTTTCAATGCTTTTTTGTCTGTGAGGATATATACAGCAAGTTTTTTCAGCACTGCAGCAATGGTTGCACTCATTAACGACCACCTGCTTTTCCGAACAATGCGGATTTGTAATCGGGAGCAATGACTTGAAGCAGATAACGTTCATTTCCGCATCGGTACAGACAAGTTCCGCGTTCGGGATATTTAATCAGTTCAAATTCGCTCGGTTCAACCTGTAAAGCATCCATATATTCTTTCGGATTTATTTGTCCTGCGTTGAACAAAAACTGATGCGTCGGAATTGAAAATAACGGCTTTGTAAACTCGCGGATAGAAGGTATTAAAAAATCCTCCATATTCTGACTTGCAAGAATGATCGAGGAATCTTTTTTACGCACACGCTTCATAGCGTTACGGATATATTCGATTGCCGTCATATTTGTAAGGAACAAATAAAGTTCATCTATTGATGCCGTCGTATTTCCTTTGCCGAGAAGTTGGTTGCTCATGAAGGAGAGAATATTGAACAACATTGCATCTTTTAATCGCTTGTTGGTATCCAATAAGCCTTTTACACCGAATACAAGAAATGCATCATCGGTGATGTTTGTATGGCCGTTGAAATACTTGCTTTCCGCACCTACGCACATTGAATGAATGCCGAGGCATACTTCTTGAAGTGTTTCTTCGGTATAGAGATATTTTCTATTACTGTCGTAACTCATAAATTCTTCTTCACACAGCTTGTAGAAATCTTCCATAATCGGATAATCTGTCGACTTCATTTTGCTGTAGTCCGTGCTGTCCGTAATTCCAAATCGGGCATACAGCTTGGAGAGTAGGATTTCAATCGTATCAATCTGTGTATCGGAAAAGTCCTTGTAACTGCGAAAGAAATCTTTGAGAAAAGCGATGTGCTGTGAAAGCCTTGTTACTTTTCTGAATGCCATAGGCGCATCAAGATCTACATCGTCTGCACTGTCATTCCAAGCCTTTGGTTCAAGCGGATTGATGGTGTACTCACCTGACATGAAGTCGATATAGCAACCGCCGAGCGCTGAACAAAGTTCTTCATACTCACTTTCAGGATCAAGGCATATTATGCTTTTACCTGATTCTCTTATATTTGTGAGAATCAACTTTAACAGATAGCTTTTTCCTTGACCGCTGTTACCGAGAATGAGGATATTGGATGTTGTTTTGTCCTCAGCTCTGCGGTCAAAATCTACAAGGATATTCGTGCCGAATTTATCTCTACCGATATACACACCTTGAGGATCGGTCTTGCCCGAAAAGTTAAAGGGATACAGATTGGCAACGGAACTTGCAGGCAATACTCGTTCATACTGCGCACCGAACTGATTCGCGCCCACGGGCAGAACGGAGAGAAAACCCTCTTTCTGACGGAGTGTCAGTCTGTCAACCGAAATTTTGGAGCGAGTTAGCTCCATTGCAATTTCGCTCTGCAATTCTTTCAGTGCGTCCATACTTTTTGCCTTTAATTCAATAAATACGGAGCAGTGAAGCAGAGGTTCTTTATTCTTTCTGAGATTAGCGAGCAGTTCAACAACATCCTGCAAATTGCCCTCGGCTTCAATGGTTTCATTTACATCATTACCGCCCGATTTCAGCTTGTTTCGGCGTGTTGCATTTTGAATGATTTTACGCTGTTCCCCGGCTTCTACAAGTCTGTGGTAAATGCGAAGCGTAACACCGCTTCTGTCACCGAGCTGAGATAGAATTGCCTGTTCCTCGGTAGTCGGCGGATATTCCCTGATTACCCATACACAGTGATAACTGTCACCAAGGATATAGTAGTCAGAAAAGAATTTGACCGTACCGGGCAGAATCATATCGAAGAAGTCCTTAGTGCGGATTTCTTCAATTTGTTCGGGCGCAAGTTCCTTTTGCTTTTTCTTTATCATATATTTTCACCGTCCTTGTCAAAATCAAAAAACTGTTCACCGTCCGAGTCGGGCATTTGTTCACCGTTTATACTCGCTTCAAAGTACAAGGCGAGGAAACGCTTGATTTCATTTTTCTTCATACGGTGCGTTTCAAAGCCTTGCTCGGATATGACTTTTTCTATGCGATTTGCCGTATCAAAAGTCTGCTTATCCTTTGTGTTTTTTAGTCTTGCAATAAACAAAAACTGTCGTGCCGTTGCCATTTCCATTTGAATATTATCAAGGAAATCTATATCCTTTTTAATAATCCTTCTGACTTTAGGATTGTGTTCTTCCGATAATCTTTCCCGAAAATATGACTTGTTATCGTCAAAACATTCACTTGAATCGGCACAGGCAATTTCAATATCGGGAACGGCAGATAAAACCATCATCAGATGCCTGATTTTTATTTCAACATTCGTATGCGACAGCACCGAGATGTTTGTCGGTGCTACGAGATAAAACAAAAGCTCGCCCTTATTTGTGGCGAGCCCGTACTTCGTAAATGTTTTGACGCCGATTAAATCCTGCACCGAGCGTCCTTTTTTCTTTTTCTGCTGTTTTTCTTTTTTTATCATCAGCCTGCTCACCTCCAGTAGAATTCTTGCTGTGTACTGATAAAATATCTTACTGCATATTTGATAAAGTCCAGCACCGTTGTTTCATCCATACGGATAGTTAAAAAGCCGTAACACAAGGTCACGGCAACGGGGATTACAATTCTTGTCTGCACTAAAATCACTATGGACAGCAGTGCGGCAATTCCCAATATGCAAAAGTCCTTTAAGCTCCAAAGCCACAGGTTTGCTGTGGCTCTTAAATTTTGAGGGTATAAATATTGTGTCATGTTTATATTACCTCCATCATTTTCCTGTCGCTCTTGCTACGGAGCGAGTAAGATTTACTGCTGTGGTTGTTGCATGAACAACGCTCATCATATTTACCTTTACGCTTGAGTCGAGTCCGAAC
>CAMBNE010000147.1 GCA_945868935.1 uncultured Clostridia bacterium | reverse complement strand
AGCGTAGGCAGTATTATGCAGTTGGTAGCCATACTGCCATTATCAGTAAAGATAAGTTTGAAGCTGTTCAGGAGGAACGCAATCGCAGGTCAAATGTAGATATTATTGAAGGTAAAAAGACTCGCAAAACTTCAAAATACAGTTCTAAATTCAATGACCTTCACTAGGCTATTTTGCGCCTTCTTGAAGTCAATTTTATATATGTAAAAGCAGCAGATGAAACTCTGATTTTGAAAAATGAAACGGTCAAGAAGTTTCGTGTCAGAATAAAAAATCAGGCATAAAAACACACTCAAAGACTTACTTTTTTATTACAAAACAGCCATATTTAACAATCACTCTGACACTTTACTAAAGGGCAAAAGTGTCGTAAACACTGATTACAAGCCGTTTTCAATGCATAAAAAATGAACCGCAATTATGATACCCTTTGTATCAAAATTGCGGTTCTTATTTGGAACAAATCTCTTATTTTAATACAAATGCACCCAAGCTGTGTTACGGGTGCATTTTTTGTTGTTTGGTGCATTTTCATCGGTGTTGAATTAATTATAATTTCTATCATTCATTACTTGATAAAAAATATCAACCATTTCATCGGGAGTTTCCTTAAATCCTCGTTTTACACATTCATCGTAGCTATTTGGACGCTTAGAGAAACACTGATTAAATCGTTTGTGCATATTGCGCAGTCAGATTTTTCGTCAGGTTGGACAAATAAACCGCAGTAATGCTGACGCATTACGAGGATTTGGGGGCTTGCTGACGGAAAATATGCAAGCAAGATGTGCAAACAGCTTTCAGCGTGATTTATTCAGTGTTTCCTTATATTTAAGGATTCAATAATGTTAGTGTAACAATATATTGTAAAAACATTAAAGGCATGAGTCTGCAATGTGATATTACGTGCAAACATTCTATCAAGTACTCTTGCGCTATGAACATTGCGATTAAAATATCTCCCGGTTTCATTGTGATACAGCTCATTGAGGAATCTATCTCCGGCATGCCCGAAAGGAGTGTGTCCAATATCGTGTCCGAGCGCTATTGCTTCAATTAAATCAAGATTTAAGCCTAAAACAGAACCGATATTTCTGGCAATTCTTGAAACGAGTTGAACATGTAGTGCCCTTCTTGAAAGGTCGTCATTATTATAGAAAGAAAACACCTGCGTTTTATCCGAATACCTGTTGCACAGCGGCAGGTGTAATATTTTTTCCGCATCACGAACAAATGTCGGACGCCATAAATTTGCTTTATCGTGATTGTTATTCCGCCTTACTGCGTTTTCGTCATTAAAACGGTATGGATTAATCCAACCGTTTCTGCGGTCATTGATAATTTTCTGTTGAATTTCATCACTGAGTGCGTGATATTTTAATTTCGAATTTATCATTATTAAGCGTCTTTGTTCAATATAAAATGTTACAGCATAAAAAGAAATTAAAAACCGGTATTTTATAAATTCCATAAGTTCAATTGTTCAGATTCTACTTTTATCGATTTGACTACCCGTTCGGATATTTTGTCGCCGTCAGAAATCTCACCGCAAAGAAGAGGTGAGTTTACTGAATATTTTGAACAATTATTTCTAACGCTTTCCTCACTGTAATTGGCATAACAGTATCTGCAAGCGTTTTTGCAGGTATTATAAGTTCCAATGTCTATACTTTCGATACAACCGCAATCCTCACGCTGATTTTTATCTTTAACAGCATTGATTTTGCAGCCGATTATTTTTTCAATCATATCCTTATCAATGCACGAATTGTGCTTTATTCCGCAAGAGGACAAATCAATATGTTCAGCGCATGAAGCTATCTCAATATCATTTATTTGAGCTATTTCATTTAGTTTGGAAGCAAAAGCAAGTAAGGAATTATCACTCAAAGCGTCACAACTAACTGCTTCCATATTTTTTTTATTTTTAGCATATATCAATACCAATATACTCAAATGAATGTTCTTCACAAGCATTGCATAAAGACCAGTAGTCAATCATCGGACCGCAGCCAAATGATGTTATCTTTAATTTTGTGTCAATATTTAATTTTTTGAGTATTTTTGAATACATCCTTTTGTATTCAAAAGCATAGGCGAACGCATATCGCAGCAGATAAAGCTGTTGTATATGAATATTGCTATAGTCCGGGATATTCCCCGCCTCAAAGGTAAATGGATTCAAATCTCATAATTTTTCTGAATTTTTAACATACTCTGAAAAAGTAAGCAGGCGATTATCAATAGCATAAAAAGCATCAAAACTGCGAAAGCTCAAGAGCTTCTGTACCTGCCATGCAAAAACGGCTTAAACACTACGTTTAAGCCGTTTCTCTCAATTATATTTTTGGTAAACAAATTTATATATACCCGTTATTGTTTTACAAATACGCTTGTAGCGCCTGTGTTTGCATCGGTACATTCAAGGGTGTCATTTTCTGCATTGTATGTGTAAGGTGTTGACGTACCGTTTGTTGTAAGTGTTAATGTTGAGCCGTCAAATTCGTAACTGCCCTCAACATCTACACCGGCAACTGTACATATTGCCGAACCGTCATCATTAAAAGTATATTTACCACCTACCTGTTCGGGAGTTACGTCCTGAGCCTGACAATACTCTTCAAATGTCTGCCTGTTGCCGTCAGCGTCAATAATTTCTGAAACTCCCCATGTGCCTGTTACACTTACTTCAGCGCTGTCATCTTGAGCTGCGTCTGATGATTCAGCGCTCTGAGAAGCTGACGACTCATTAGCTGAACTCTCTTTATTGTCCTTGCTGCCGCAACCGCAGAATACTGCTGTACCCATCATACAAAGCGCAAGAAATAATGCCATTTTTTTCATTTTAATTACCTCTTTCTAAAATTATTATTTTATTATGCCAAGCCGAAATAGCTTAAAATATTAAAGCCTGTCGGCATTGGAATAGTGAACATAAATATTGTTGCAAACAAAAATCCTGCAATCGCAACCCCAAGAATCACGTATCTGTTTGGAAGTTGCTTGAATGTACCCACTATACCAAGCAGGAACAGAACTACCGAATAGATAACTGTTACAAGTCCGAAAGCGTCACCGTTAGCGTTGTCCTTTTTGCCCTGTTCAAGAAGCTTGTCTGCCTCTGCAATCATTTCTTTTGCATCAGTAAAATAGCTGTCTGTAAAGCCTTCCTTATCAAACGGAGAAGTGTCCTCACCCTGTTTCATTGCCCAAGTGATTGCTTGGGCAAGCTCTGCGGAACAATTATCGTTAAGAAGCTTTTCAAGCTTCCAGTCATACTTTTCAACAGCCTCAGTATCATTCTTCTCCTCAGCATAAGAAGATTCGATTAAGACGTCGCTTATTTCATTCCAGAGCATCATATCCTGCATAAGATTTTGTGCCGCTTCATTATACATTGAATTGCCCTCAGAGGAAAGTTTATTGCTTGTTGCATAATTTGTTGCCTGATTTCCTCCATGAAGCGAACCTATCCATGACGCCCACGCAGTAGCCAACGCAGTTATTCCGAGAAAAACTGCAACAATTATTTCAAGAATTTTCTCGGGATCTCTTTTCTTTTTTATTTTTTCATTCATTACTACTCTGCCTCTTTTAGATTTGTTATCTTAAACAAATCAGAGTCCTATTTCATCAAGCTCTTTGGCTGTTTCTTCAACTAACTTTTCACATTGCTTGGCTTTTTTGCCGACGAAAGAGCCGAAGCTGAAAAGTCCGCCTGATGCCATGTTAATCATAGCGTTTGCCGCAGCATTATCAAGACCTGCCTGTTCAGCTTTCTGCACAGAAAACTTATTAGACTCCTTGTTGAAGCCCGATTTCACAATCCACACCTGATTTTGACTGTCAAGCGGCGGAAATGTAATAATCAGAGCCGCACCGTGCTTTGTAAGCGATGGTTCGCCTGCTGTAAACTTCTTGTCCTTGATTGCCTCGTAAAAGCTTTCAATAGAATATGAATTTTTCGTTTTTATGCTTTTGATTTTCACTCCAAATGCCATAAAATCTCCCATTAAAATAAAGCTATCTGAGAATAAAAAAAGAAATTGTGTTCTCAGATTTGTCATTTAAGTGTTAGGTGTTATCTTCTTCTAAAATTACGCTCCCCAGACATTGCCGTCTTTATCTGTGAATTTACCGCAGAGAACCATAATAAAGTCAACGAGCCAGCCGATTCCACACACGCCGCCTGTCAACAGCCAGATAATGCCTGTGCCGATTTTTCCCGTCATAAATCTATGTACGCCGATACCTCCCAGAAAAAATGTAATTACTGTTGCTGCACTTTTACTCATAATTTTACTCCTTTCAAATTACAAAATTATCGCAAAATATTATTTGCTGAAATCACCAAAAAGCGATTTATTAAATATTATATTCATCTGCATTACAAATTTAAAGTACCTCATCACGAAATGCATTAATTCAGCACGAACGGTTTGCAATTATTTATTATTT
>CAMBNE010000146.1 GCA_945868935.1 uncultured Clostridia bacterium | reverse complement strand
GACTTTAAAATGTCATCTGCACTTTCAACGCTGACTGCAAAGCAGAGCGAGGTTTCGAGTGCCGCAACACAGCTTGAATCTGCAAAAACCGAGGTACAAAGCTCAATTGACACCTTAAAAGAGCAAAAGGACAAGGCAAAAGACAAGGCGGATATGAACAACACCGTCACTCTTGAAAATGTTTCAAACATTCTGACTGCACAGAACTTTTCAATGCCCGCCGGCTACATTACCGACGACGAAAACAACAAATATATGGTACGCGTCGGCGACAAGGTGGACAACGAGGAAGAGCTTAAAAGCCTTGTACTTTTCGACACAAAGATTGACGGCATAGGCGTTGTAACTCTTGACGATGTTGCAGACGTTTTTCTTGCAGATAATTCTGATGAAATTTATGCAAAAATCAACGGCAACGCAGGCGTTGTGCTCAGCTTTTCAAAGCAGAGCGATATTGCAACCTCTACCGTCTGCGAAAATATTACCACCACGCTCAAAGAGCTGAGCGAAGAAAACGAAGGTCTTAATTTCACCAACCTCTACAGTCAGGGAGATTACATTTCTATTGTTATTAACAGCGTAATCCAGAACCTGCTTCTGGGTGCAATTTTAGCAATAATTATCCTCTTCCTGTTCCTGCGTGACATAAAGCCTACAATAATAGTAGCCTGCTCAATACCGATAAGCGTTGTTTTTGCAATTGTACTTATGTATTTCAGCGGAGTAACGCTGAATATGATTTCGCTTTCGGGTCTTGCAATCGGCGTCGGAATGCTTGTAGACAACTCGGTAGTTGTAATTGAAAATATCTACCGCTTAAGAGGTCTGGGATACTCTCCGATTCAGGCGTCACTTAACGGTGCAAAGCAGGTTGCAGGCGCAATTACCTCGTCAACGCTTACAACAATCTGCGTGTTCCTGCCGATTGTGTTTGTCGAGGGAATCACAAGACAACTGTTTGTCGATATGGCTCTCACAATTGCATATTCACTGCTTGCAAGCCTTATTGTCGCACTGACGGTTGTACCTGCTATGGGACAGAGAATGCTGCGCAAAATCAAGCCGCAGAAAAGCCCCGAGAACAGCAGAATTATCAGAGGCTACGAAAAATCTCTGCGTTTTGTACTGCGCCACAAGATATGTGCAATTATCGTTGTAGTAGCAATACTCGGTGCAAGTATGTTCGGTGCTCTTGCAAAGGGCTTCAGCTTTATGCCCGATATGAGCAGTACCGAGGTTCAGGTTTCAGCAAAGCTTGACGATAACGCAACGCTTGAAGAAACAATTGACACAGCCGAGCAGATAAACGATATACTGAACGGCTATGACGAGTTTGAAACTGTCGGAGTAATGACAGGAAGCAGCACAAGCCTTATGGGTCTTTCGGGCGGCTCGTCGTCGGATGCAGGCCGTGTTACCGCTTACGGTGTGCTGAAAGACGAATACACAAAGAAGAGTGAAGAAATCTGCGACAGACTAAACGCCGACCTTGAAAAGGTAAAGGGTGAAATTACCGTTAGCGGAGGTTCCTCAACAAGCTCAATGTCATCACTTTTAGGTGACGGCGGAATAGAAATCACTCTCTACGGCGACGATATTGAAACGCTCAAGAAAACCGCAGAGGATATGGCTAAAAAGCTTGAAACCGTTGAGGGAATTCTTGATTCCGACAGCGGTGTGGGCGCAACCTCGCCCGAAATCAAGGTAAGCGTAAACAAGGAAAAAGCCGCTGAAAAGGGACTCACCGTTGCACAGGTATACCAGCAGGTAGCGTCGGCTGTTGCAAGCGAAAAGACATCTACAACACTTACAAACGGCAACGGCAGCGACATTGACGTTGTAATCGTCAAGGACGAGAGCAAAAATGTTTCTCCCGATACAATCGGAAGCATTGACATTACCTACAAAGACAGCGAGGAAAACGAAAAGACAACCTCTCTTTCTTCAATCGCTGATATTTCGAAGTCGGAAACAATTGACGTAATCACGCGTCAGGACCAGAAGCGCTATCTTTCAATTACGGGTACGCTGAAAAACGGCTATACCCTTACGGACGTTTCAAACAACGCACAAAAGCTGTTTGACAGTTATAAGCTCCCCGAAGGCTGTTCAATTGAATTTGCAGGCAGTAACAAGGCTACGATGGAGGCAATATCACAGCTTATGCTTATGCTTCTGCTCGGCGTAGTGCTTATCTACCTGATTATGGTTGCCCAGTTCCAGAGCCTTAAGTCACCGTTTATCATTATGTTTACAATTCCTCTTGCATTCACGGGCGGTTTCCTCGGTCTGCTTATAACAGGCTTTGACGTCAGCGTTGTTTCGCTTATCGGATTCATAATGCTTTGCGGTATCATCGTAAACAACGGCATTGTGCTGGTTGACTACATCAACAGACTTCGCCGTGACGGAAAAGAGCGTATTGAGGCAATTGTTGAGGCAGGCAAAACGAGAATGCGTCCTATCCTGATTACAGCTCTTACCACAATTCTCGGACTCTCCGTAATGGCTCTCGGAATCGGAACGGGTGCTGAGATGATGCAGCCGCTTGCAATCGTCTGCATAGGCGGTCTGATTTACGCAACGTTTATGACGCTCTACATTATCCCCGTAATTTATGACGCATTCAACAAGAAGGAGCTCCGCAAGGTTGAAGAAAGCGAGCTTGAAGCTATTGACGAGTAAAGCAATATATTGTAAAATGTGTACATAAAACAATATGAGGTGATACAAATGATTTTAGTTACTACAGAAACTGTTTCAGGCAGAAACTGCGCAACGCTCGGACTGGTTACGGGCAACACTATCCAGTCAAAGCATATGTTCAGCGATTTGGGACAGGGCTTTAAGTCAATGGCAGGCGGCGAGCTTAAGTCATACACAGAGATGATGGCAAAGTCAAGAGCTATTGCAACTCAGCGTATGATTGACCAGGCTGCTGCTATGGGCGCTGACGCAATTGTCGGAGTTAGATACACCTCCGCATCGGTTCTCCAGCAGGCTGCCGAGGTGCTTGCATACGGTACTGCGGTAAAATTCGTATAAATAAAGTAAAAGCGAACGGCACAAAAACCGTTCGCTTTTTGATTTTATGATAGTAGTACCTTGTTAAAACTAAAAATTCACATATTGTATGAAATATAAAATCATATTTGCTATTAATCAGTGTAGGGAACGGTCAAGACCGTTCCCTACATTTGAGTGTGGTTTTTATAACAATATTGATAATTTTTAGAATTAACACGGTAGTAGTTTGTAAATATTCCTGAATAATCACTGAACTTTTACAATATCAGCACACTGTCCGTCTGTGAGGCGGATAAGCTCAACAGGCTTTAAGTCAATCTGATATCCGATTTTGCCTGCGCTGACGATAATCTGCGGAATATTCTGCGCCGTAATGTGGAATGTAGTTTTGTACTTCTTTTTCATTCCAATCGGAGAACAGCCTCCCCTTACGTAACCCGTTACTTTTGTAATATCCTTGACGTGAATCATCTCAACCGACTTTTCACCAACGCTTTTGGCGCATTTTTTCAAATCAAGCTCATCTGCTACGGGAATTACAAAAACATAGTAGTCCTTACTGCCCTTCGTGACAAGCGTTTTGAAAACATATTCGGGATTCTGACCGAGCAGCTTTGCAACGCTCACTCCGTCAACGGCTTCTTTGCCGTGAGGATATTCGTGGGCAGTGTACTCAACGCCCTCTTTATCGAGTATTCTCATAACATTTGTCTTGAATTCGCTCATTATTATCGTCTGCCTTTTAAATTAAAATTTATTGGTAATATTAGAATAACAAAATGTTTTATTTTTTTCAATAGCTTTTTATTTTGAGATAAAATCACAATTGGACAGCAGTTTTTTGCTTTTTAGGTACAAACTGTTTAACAAAAACCGACAAAACATATAATTTGCCTAAAATACACATAATTATATTCCAAATAATGATTGATTTTTTACGAAAAATATGTTATATTGTAGTTTATAAATATTTTTATATTTATTATTTATTCATCAGAAAAAACTTATTTTATCACAGTCAGGAGATGAATTATGGCTAAGGATATGTTGGACGCCGTTTTAAACGCCGAAAACGACTGCAAGGAGCGTGAAGCCGAAGCGAAAGCAAAGGCTGAGCAAGCAGTTGCTCAGGCAAAGAAAGACTGCGAAAAGCTGATTGAAAACGCAAAAGCCGAGGCTGAGAGCAAGGCACAGACTATGTTTGAAAAGGCTAAAGCAGACGGCAAAAAAGAGCTTGAAGAAGCCTATGCGTTATCGGAAATAAAATGCAGTAAAATTTCCGAAACCGCAGAAAAAAATCGCTCAGATGTAATCAAAAACGCAGTAAATTACCTTATTGACTGATTTTAGTCAATCACAAAGTGTGGTGATAGAAAATTGGCAAAATTAAAAATGAAAACCGTTCGGATTATCGCTTTGCGTGAGGACAGGAAACG
>CAMBNE010000145.1 GCA_945868935.1 uncultured Clostridia bacterium | reverse complement strand
TTTCTTGAAAAATCTGTAATTTTGCTTTCTTTAAGCACAGCCTGTCCGAGCCTTTTCTGAAAAATACCTGTTAATAGATTGTCAATTGTCAGATTTGAAAACAGATTTTTATTATTGTAAATCAATGACTTTAATTCTGTAACGGAAATTTCAGGAAGTAAGTCAAGAGAAATCAGGAAATCTTTTTTAGTATAAAGTGAAAGATTAAAGATACAGATTCCCGAAAGCGAATTATCAGAAAACTGAACTTCTCCGACTTCTTCTTTAATAAATTTATCGCTTTTGTTCAAAAGCACTGCTTTGGCAGTTGCCCTTATACCTTTCAATGATTTGATAACGTCCGACTTAACTTTAACAGGGCATAGAGCAGGGGAGAAAGGAACAAAGGTATGACCGAGATTCTTAAGATAATCAGCGGAGCTTGAATTTCCGCCGAGCTTAGGTGCAGCCTTTGAGCCGTTTGCGATTACCAGCTTTTTTGAAATAAACTCATTTTCATCGGTTTTTACTGAAAAGCAGCCGTTATTTTTTTTAATACTTCTGATATTTTCTCCGCAGAAAATTTCAACATTCAGCCTTTCACAATCAAACCTAAGCACATCAAGTACAGCACTTGCCTGTTTACACAGAGGATAATAACGTCCCTCATTATCGCAAAAAGTGAGCAGACCGAGCTTTTTAAAAATATCAAGTAATTTTTTGGTATCATATTTTTCAAAAACAGCGTTGCTTTGCTTTTTAAACGAGCCGCAGTATTTTTGAGCAGTGATATTACTATGAGTAAGATTACATCTTCCGTTGCCTGTTGAAAGCAGTTTTTTGCCGACTCTGTCGTTCTTTTCAATTATTGCCAGGGAAATAGTTTTATTTTTCTGCTTTGCTGATATAGCGCACATCAACCCGGATGCACCGCCGCCGACAATTACAGCGTCAAAATTGTTTGATTTTTGCATAATCTCTCCTAAAAAACAAGGGCAGCAAAAGCCGCCCAAAATATTATTTTATGATTTCGGTGCAAAGAGGAAGCTTAGTCCGCCGAATACTCCCATACTTGCCAGAGCCATAATAACGCCTGCAATCAGAACACCGAGCATAACAGCGATTACACTCTTTTTGAATCCCATATCAAGAAAGCTTGCGGCAAGTGTTCCTGTCCAAGCACCTGTTCCGGGAATCGGTATACCGACAAACAGCATAAGCGCAATGAAAAGACCTCTGCCTGCTTTTGCCTGAAGCTTTTTGCCGCCTTTTTCACCTTTTTCAATACAAAAAGTAAAGAATTTTCCGATATACTTTTTGTCCTTGCCCCAGATAAGCACCTTTCTTGCAAAAAAGTAAATAATCGGTACAGGAAGCATATTGCCGATTATACAGATTATATATGATATTACGGGGTCAAGTCCCATACCTACTGCTACCGGAATAGCACCTCTGAGCTCAACAATCGGAATCATAGAGATTAAAAACACAATTAAGTAATTAAGAAACATAATAACTCCTTTATAAATGCTTGTTTAAATTAAAATACAGATATTGCAAAACAAGGATAAGTATAACAGAAATCTAAGGATTTTTCAATACTAAAAGAATATAAAACTCTATATTTTAAACCCGCTGTTTATCGACTAATTTATACATTTTGATAAATTCATCATACCTGCATTGACATTATATTTATTTCCTGTACAATATACTGAGGAGTGATTATATGAAAAAAAGTCAGACTTCCTTACGTTTTCGTGTAATTGTTTTCATTCTCACAGCAGGAATGATTGCGTTTGCATTTATTCATTCCTCGATGCCTGCCGATTTGTCGGGCGAGGAAAGTGAAAGCGTAATGGATTTTTTGCAATATATACTTAATTTTCTCGGCGTTGGTGCAGAGCTTACAGACCATATTGTCAGAAAAGCCGCACATTTTGCCGAATACACTGCAATCGGTATGTTGCTTGTAAGCTGTGCTTACTCATTCTCAAGGACAAAGCCGTACAGATATTATTCACAGATTCTTTTTGCAGGACTTGCAACAGCAGTTATTGACGAAACTATTCAGCTGAATGTTGCAGGCAGGTCAGGACAGATAACTGACGTATTACTGGACTTTTCGGGAGTAATAACCGGTGCGGTTATTATGCTTTTATTTTATATGATATATCGAAAAATAAGAAAAATTAAATGATTTTTCGGCAGATTACAGAAATGTATTTCTGCCTTTTTAGTGTGAAGGGGAGATAGGAAGATGGAAAAAACAGTGGAAGTAAAAAATAAAGAAATTAAAACCGAAAACAAAATGGGCACTATGCCGATGACAAAGCTGATTTTGACAATGTCACTGCCTGCGATTTTTTCAATGACAATTCAGGCTATGTATAACGTAGTTGACAGTATCTTCATCGGTCAGTACGATTTAAACGGACTTACTGCGATGTCGTTTGCTTTTCCTCTGCAAATGCTGCTTATTGCCGTAGCAGTCGGAACGGCAGTAGGTGTAAACTCGCTTGTTTCAAGAAAACTCGGCGAGAAAAACTTTAAAGAGGCAGATTCGGCGGCGACTCACGGACTGCTGACTTGTATTGTAAGCTATCTGTTTTTCCTTATTCTTGGATTATTCGTTTCAACGCCTTTTATGAACGCCTACAGCAGTAATGAAAAAATTGTAGAATATGGCGTTCAGTATCTCTCAATTGTTCTGTGCTTTTCGTTCTTTTCAATTGTTCAGGTTATGGTTGAGAAAACCTTGCAGGCAACAGGAAATATGATATTTCCGATGCTTTTTCAGCTTGTAGGTGCGGCTGTAAATATTATTTTTGACCCTCTTCTGATTTTCGGAATAGGATTTTTCCCCGAGCTGGGTGTCAGAGGTGCGGCAATTGCAACGGTATTCGGACAATTCTGCGGAATGTTGTTTTCTGTAATCGTTCTTTTCTGCAAGAAGCACGAGGTTGAGATTTCATTCAAAAACTTCAGAATCAATTTTTCAACGCTGAAAAATATATATGCAGTCGGACTCCCGTCAATTATTATGCAGTCAATAGGTTCAATTATGATAATCGGACTTAATGCAATACTGGCTGCATCAGAAGCGTCTGTTACCGTTCTCGGAATTTACTACAAGCTGCAAAGCTTTGTGTTTATGCCTTGCTTTGGACTCAATCAGGGCGTTATGCCGGTTATCGGATATAATTACGGAGCACGTAATAAAAAGCGTCTGTATTCTGCGCTAAAGCACGGAATTGTAATTGCCGTTATAATAATGACGATAGGAACAGTGCTTATGTGGACGATTCCCGATGTACTTATCTCTATGTTCGGCGGTACAGAGGAGATTATGAGCATAGGTGTTCCTGCATTCAGAATAATAAGCTTGTGCTTTATTCCTGCGGCGGCCGGTGTTTTATTTACAACACTATTTCAGGCTGTCGGAAAGGGAATACGCAGTCTGCTAATGTCGTTCTGCCGTCAGCTTGTTTTGATTCTGCCCATAGCGTATTTTATTTCAATAGTATTTGATTTGTCTGTTGTATGGTATGCTTTCCCTATAGCAGAGCTTGGCTCGCTTATGCTTGCAATAGGATTTTTCATAAATCTTGTAAAAGGTGATTTTAAAAGACTTGGTTAAATTTGTCCGCCTCAACGCATATATTGTGTTGAGGTGATTTTTTTGAATGAAGAAAAATTTAATTCTATTTCTGATGACGAGGGATGGGAATGTGTTACAATTGGCGAATATCCCGTTGTCGGTTCTGCAAACCTTGAAGAAAATGATGATAATGTAAATCAAAAAATTAAGAAAAAGAAAGATAATTCACCAAAACAGCTCCTTATTACAATACAGCTTATCGTCTGCATACTTATTGCACTTGCAGCCCTTGTGATTAAAACTATCGGCGGAGATGTCTATGCGGCAGTACGTGAGATGTACTATTCAAGCCTTAACAATTCCGCAATCTTTGATAATTCGGACAATTTTAATTTAAACAAGCTTTTCGGCTCAGCTACTCAAGATGAAATTCAGAATACTAAAAACTGAAATAACAGTTTCTTATCTTATAGTTTGTATTGCCGCAATTTGCGTTGTTGCAGGAATTTTCGACAGCTTTTTGTACTGCCTTTTGGCAATAATAATCCACGAAGCAGGACATATTATTTTTATGTGTATTTTCGGTTTTGCACCCCAAAAAATAAAAATTTCACTGTTTGAAATATCAATAAATGACAGAAAAAGGCAGGAAAGAAGCTTTATACAAAATTTTCTTATAATTTTTTTCGGACCTTTTTCTAATTTTATTTGTTTTATTCTCTTTTATCTGCTATACTTAATAGGTAATGATTTTTTTCTTTATCCTGCGGCGGCAAATCTTTCTGTGGGACTGTTCAATATACTGCCTGTTATGTCGCTTGACGGCGGACAGCTTTTGTATCTGATTCTTAGCAGATTTTTCAGCGATACGGTTTCACAAAGAATTGTAAAT
>CAMBNE010000144.1 GCA_945868935.1 uncultured Clostridia bacterium | reverse complement strand
TAACTTCATCACTTGTATATCGCTCTACATGCAGATTTATTCAGCGTTTTCTTAGTTTTTTAACTGCACTATATATTAATGTATATAATTATCCGAAATATATTGCTTTTTTTGTTGATATAGTGTAAAATATTATTTACAATAAATAGTTTTTATTGCAAATACCCAAACAGGAGGCCGATACTATGGCTCAGATGTACAAAATAAGAACAAAAAACAAAGACGTTTTCCTGCGTGTTGCAAAAGGTCACTTTGCAACCTCACACAGCCACACGAATTACTTTATAGATGTTACCACGCAAAAAACACGACTTTCGGAGGCAAAGGCTGTTGCAAAGGAGCTTGTTTCCTCCTACAGAACCAATACGATTGTTGATACAATCCTCTGCGTTGACGGAACAGAGGTAATCGGTGCCTGCGTTGCCGACGAGCTGACAAAAGAGGACTTTGTCAATATGAACGCACATCAGACAATTTACGTCGTTTCGCCCGAGTATCTCGCAGGCGGTCAGCTTATGTTCCGTGACAATCTCACCCCGATGATTGCCGGAAAGCACGTTCTGATTCTTGCCGCTTCGGTTACAACGGGCAAAACTGCTCAGGCGGCTATTGACGCTGTTAAATATTATGGCGGATTGGTTGTCGGCGTATCGGCAATTTTCGCAACTGTTGATGAGTGTGAGGGCTACCCTGTTTCCTCAATCTTCAACCCGAATGACCTCGGAGATTACGAAAGCTACAATTCTCACCACTGTCCGCTTTGTGAAAAAGGCGAAAAAATTGAAGCACTTGTTAACAGCTACGGTTACTCAAAGCTCTGATTTTTATACTTAACTTAATGCCTCGGAGATATAATCCGAGGCATTTTTTGTTTACTTTTAGTTTGGCAAAATATTGAATTATTTTTCTTTATATGATAAAATAATATATTAGTTTATTCCGTAAAGGAAATATTTTGTCAAGGAAGAGATTGAATGAAGTTTAAAAAACTGACGGCAATTACATTAATATTATCTATTCTGTCTTGCTTTTCAATTATTTCTGTATCTGCATCTGACTATTCGATTACAGACGTGTCCGACATTCAGAAGCATATTGCAGGGCTTATCGTGTTATCTGATGAAAAGCAGGAAGAATTTGATTTTAACCGCGACGGTGTGCTGAGCATTCTGGATTCTACACATCTTCAAATGATTTTAGCAGGTATTGAAATTCAGGGCACAACTCAAGCCTCATCAAGTATTATCGAAGAAACTACGGATTTTTTATCAACAGCTCCATCTACTCAGCCTGAAACTGCCGAACCGACAGAATCGGCAACTGTAATCGAAACTGCCGAGCCGACTGAATCCTCCTCAACAGCTGTAACTGCAAAGCCGACAGAACCTTCGGCAACAGCCGAAACCACCGTGCAAACAGAGCCGTCAGATGCTACCGAGCCTACACAACCGACCACGACAGTTTACCCCACAAGAATTGAGCTCAACAAAACGACTCTTACACTCGGAACGGGTGAAAAATATACTCTCGTCGTAAACACAGATGTTCCCGACTATCCATTTAAGTTTATTTCGGGCAACAGCTCTGTAGCTTCCATAGACAGCAACGGTACTATTACAGCCATATCAGGCGGAACGGTTTTCATTTCGTGTACTTCGGAAAACGGACTTGTGGCTATATGCTGTGTTACGGTAAAAAATATGGCGCAGAGCATAACGCTGGAAAAGACTACTCTGACATTGGGTGTCGGCGAAACTTTCAGCCTCAGCGGCACTACTCCCGATGATACCGCCGCATATTTCAAATGGTACACTTCAAGCGACCCCGAGGTTGCTTCTGTTGTAAAAAACACGGGCAGTATTACGGCTGTAAAGCAAGGCAGTGCAACTATAACATGTACGCTCAGCAACGGAGTAACCGCCGACTGCGTTGTAACAGTCAAAGCCGCACCGACAAGCGCAAGCCTGAGTGTGACTTCAAAGGAGCTTAAAGTCGGCGAGGACTACATAATATCGGAAAGCACAAACAGCGGTTCTTATGCCTATAATTTTACCTGGAGCAGCAGTAACACACAGGTTGCAACAGTGCAGAAAACAAGCGGCAACAAGGCGCAAATCAGCCCTAAAATGCAGGGAACTGCTACAATAACCTTTAAGACCTACAACGGCAAAACTGCAAGCTGTACAATTACGGTGAAGGGAAGCAATGTTAAGTGTCTTGACGTTTCGTATGCACAGGGAAATATTGATTTCAGCAAGGTGAAAACAGCAGGCTATGACTACGTTATTATCCGTGCAGGCTACGGCAATCTGACTTCTCAGAAGGACAGCTGTTTTGAGCAGAATTACAAAAACGCAAAAGCAGCAGGACTGAAGGTCGGAGCTTACTGGTACTCTTACGCAACTACATACTCAGACGCACTCAGGGAAGCTGACGCCTGCCTTAGCTGTATAAACGGAAAGACATTTGATTTGCCTGTTTATTATGATGTGGAAGAAGAATCGCAGGCATTTCTCAGCAAAACTACACTGACAAATCTGATTGACGGTTTCTGCTGTAAGCTTGAAATCAACGGATTTGAAGCGGGAGTTTATGCAACAAACGGAATGTTTTGGAATATTGACAAAGCGTCACTCAAAAAGAGTTACTCAACGTGGCTTGCACAGATTGACGGTGATTTTTCGTCAATAAGCGATGACATTCATCAGTACACATGGACTCAGCGAGTTTCGGGAATTTCAACCGAAGTCGATTGCAACTACATATATAATCTCAATATTGTTAATTAAGCTTTTACAGGGACACGAAAACGTGCCCCTGTTTTTTATGCGTCTTGTTTCCACTCGCTCTTTAGAATTGAACGCACAACGCAGTCGAATATTCCCTGATTGCTGACGCCTGCCTGACGGAGAGTGCCCTCGTATTTCAAGCCGCATTTTGCCATAACTCTGCCCGAATTCGGATTGTTGACGTCGTGTGTTGATTCTATCCTGTTTACGCCGACCTCCTCAAACAGGAAGTCAATCACTTTGCCGAAAGCCTCCGAGGTTATTCCCTTGCGCCAATAGTCCTCGCCTATGCAATAGCCGATTAAGGTGCAGCGTGTGTGCTCCTTAAGCTCAACCACGCTGATATTACCTATAGCCTGACCGTTTTCCTTGTACTCAATAACCCAGTTGTAGTAATCAGCTTTTTCGTAGCAGTCAATACAGCTCTGAATATACGCTTTTACGTCGTCAACATTCGTGTACGGCTGCCAAATAAGAAATTTTGTAACATTCGGATTTGACGCCCAGTTTCTGAACATATCCCCTGCATCGTCCAAATGAAATTTTCTTAAAATAAGCCGCTCTGTTTCAAGCGTTTTTGTTCCGCAATGATTCATAGTGCCGTCCTTTCTGTTTATCACATATTTCATCGGAGTAAATCTTATTCCGTTAAGCTCCTGCTCGTCGCTCAGGGGAACAAAGCCTGTGTGTAAATAAAAGCCCTTGCCGTAGGGCGAGGAATTGAGCGTAATTTCCTTTAAATCGGGATTTTCGCTTAAAAGGTCGCTTAACAGATAATCGAAAATTGCCGTTGCGATTCCCTTGTGATGATATTCCTTTTTCGTAAACACGAGATTGATATGCGTTTTATTTGCCCTCATTCCTATGATTCCGACAATTTTGTCGCCGTCAAATGCGGCATATATCGGGCAGATTCCTGCCTTGCAATTTTCAATGAATTCCAGATTTTCAATAATATCCTTTTTAAATGTTTCAACGCCCTCACGCTTGTAAACAGGCGCTTCAAACTGCATAAAAACTTCAAGCGCAAGATTGAGAGCATCTTCAACTTCGTTTGGTCTGATTTTCCTGATTTCGTACATAAAAATTACTCCTTTCTGAATATATCAAGTGTGTGATGTGATATTCCGAGCATATCTGCTCTTTCGCAGGTTGCAAGGTGGTATTTCAAATACAACTTAAAGGTTTCTTCGTCCATATTCTCAAGCGTTTCTCTCATATGATTTGAGTAACCGTCAGTCCCGACAAGATGAAGTGATTTTACATTGAATTTATTTCTTAATGAAATAATATCTTCCTTTCGGTAAAGCTGAAAAATACCCCACGGAGAAATGAATCTGTCAAAGCTATCATTTAACCTGCAATCGCTCATTATTTCTTTTATTTTGTTTCGCAAGAATCCATAAGTTAAGATTGTAGCATCACCCATACAATAAGCTGAAAATATTATACCGCCTTGCTTGGTGACTCGGTAAGCCTCCGAAAGTGCCCTGATTTGCTCTTCTTCGGTAAATAGATGATACATAGGTCCGAGGAGTAAGGTGATGTCGTATTTATTATCTTTAAAGTCGGACAAATCCATCGCATTACCCTGACGGATTGTAATATTTTCGTCGGGTGTTATTTTTTCTTTGAAAATATCAATGTTGTGTTCCACCAGTTCAACAGCGTCAACACAATAACCTTCCTTTGCAAGAGCGTGACTGTACCGCCCTGTTCCTGC
>CAMBNE010000143.1 GCA_945868935.1 uncultured Clostridia bacterium | reverse complement strand
GGAATTCGGCTTTGAGGCTAATGTAAAGCAAATGATGAAGGAATGTTCGGTTATCTCTATTGAAGATCAACTTCAGGAATACCTTATGAGCGGAGCATTGGCAAAGAATACGGCTGAAACAAAGCAAAAAGCTTACAAGTCTTTATATCCTCTGTCAAAGACGCAGTTGGGTGTATACCTTGACTGTATGAAAAATCCGTACACTACGCTCTATAACATTCCGTCAATTCTTAAATTCACAAAGTCAATAAACGCAAATAAGCTTGCTGAAAGCGTTAAAAAGGTTATTCTTGCGCATCCGTATATATTTACACATCTTACAACGCAAAACGATGATGTGGAGCAGGTTTATCCCGATAACAGTCAGCTTGATATTCCCGTAAAGAAGATGACTGAAAACGAGCTTGAGCTCTTAAAGAAAGAATTTGTCAAGCCGTTTAGCTTTTCCAAATCTCCGCTTTTCAGAATACTTGTTGTTGAAACAGAGAGCAATGTTTATCTTTTTGCTGATTTTCATCATATTATTTTTGACGGTGCGTCCTACAACATATTTATGAATCAGCTCAAAGCTGCATATGAGGGCGCTGAAATTAAGCCTGAGGATTACACATATTTTGACTATATTGATGACGAAATCAAAGCTGAAAGCAGTGAAGAATACAGCAAAGCTGAAAAATTCTTTGATGATATGATGAAGAATTTTGAGTCGGCGTCCGAAATAACTCCCGATATAGGCTCACAGGGAGATAACGGCAAGCTTGCAGAGGTAAGTGTTCCCTTTGATTTGGCAGAGATAGAAGCTTTCTGCAATAAAAACGGTGTTACACCTGCACAGCTTTTCCTTGCAGCCGCTTTCTATTCAGTGTCACGCTTTACAAATTCAAGAAACGTATATCTCAGCACAATCAGCAACGGCAGAAGCGATATGCGTCTGACGGATTGCTTTGGTATGTTTGTTAAAACATTACCTCTCGGAATTGAGATTGAAGATATTTCGGCACTTGAATTTGTCAAAAAGAGTAAGTCTGTTTTCACGGGTGCAATAGAAAATGAAATTTATCCATATTCAAAGATTTGTTCAAAATATGGATTTGCACCGAATATAATGTACGAATATCAGATTGGTGTAACTGACGATTTGAAAATTGACGGCGAAGCTATTGAGAGAAATTTCTTTGAAATGGAAATCACCAAGTTCAAAACTGCAATTTATATTGAAAATTATAAAAATCAGCCCTGTGTTGTTGTCCGTTACAACGAAGCACTTTACAGTAAAGAGCTGATGCAAACACTTGTAAAATCAATTTTCAATACGGCTATGCACATTATTTCTGCGCCGGAAAGTGATATAAGGAAAATTTCTCTGCTTGATGACAGTCAGATTGATGAGCTGAACAGCTTTTCCTTTACAAGTATTGCTCCTGTTGAAACAAAGCTTTTGCATAAAATGTTTGAGAATCAGGTTGAAAAAACTCCCGATAGTAATGCAATTACAGCCTGTGACGGAACCCTTACATACAGAGAGCTTAACCGCCGTGCAAATGTTACTGCAAACGAGCTTATTGCAAGAGGCTTGAAAAAGGGCGGAAGAGTTGTTGTGCTGCTTGAAAGAACCTCAAAAATTTTCTCAACCGTTTTCGGCGTTCTCAAAGCAGGCGGAGCATTTATCCCGACCTGTCCCGACTATCCGCAGGAAAGAATCAACAGCATTATTGAGGACAGTGAGGCTGATTTCGTAGTAACCGAGGGTGAGCTTGTAAACACCTACGACAAAACTATAGATGTAGATTTACTTTTAGACGGTGAAAATTGCGAAACACCTGATGTTGACGTAAGTCCTGAGGATTTGGCTTATCTTATTTACACATCAGGCTCAACGGGAAAGCCAAAGGGCGTTATGCTAAGACATATAGGAATTGCAAACTATGTAAGCTACAGCGATGCAAATCCTCAGGTTAAGTATGTTGTTGATAATTGCAAATCTTACGGCTCGGTAACGACAGTATCATTTGATATGTCGCTCAAGGAAACAGCACTTTCATTATGCAACGGTCTGACGCTTGTCTTTGCAAACGATGAGCAGACGGTTAACCCGATTGCCCTTGCAAAATTTCTTAAGGAAAATAACGTTGATGCGTTCAACTCAACTCCATCAAGGCTTTTGCAGTATATGGAGCTTGATGAATTTTCAGAGGCAATGGCTGACTGCAAGGTTATTCTTTCGGGCGGCGAGAAATATCCATATAAGCTTTTAAAGCTTCTCCGTGAAAAAACCAATGCAAGGATTTTAAATACCTACGGTCCTACCGAGATTACAGTTTCGTCAAACTGTAAAGACCTTACCGACGCTGATGAAATTTCAGTCGGAAAGCCGCTTTTGAACTATGTTGAACATATAGTTGATGTGGACAATAACCTGCTTCCAGTCGGAGTGGTGGGAGAGCTTCTGATTTCAGGCTGCGGAGTTGCACTTGGTTACAACAAACTTCCCGAACAGACCAAAAAGGCGTTTGTTGAGTTTAACGGCGAAAGAACCTATCGTTCGGGTGACTATGCCAAGTGGACGAAGAACGGCGATGTTATAATACTCGGCAGAACCGACAATCAGGTTAAGCTCAGAGGTCTGAGAATTGAGCTCGGCGAAATCGAAAAGTGCCTGTCAAACATCAACGGTATTAAGAGTGCAGTTGCTTTGATAAGAAAGGTGAATAGCGCTGACGCTATATGCGCTTACTACACATCGGATGTTCAGCTTGATACGGAATTTATCAAAAATGAGCTTAAAAAATCCCTGACCGATTATATGGTGCCTGCGGCGTATGTTCAGCTTTCCGAAATGCCGCTGACCCCTAACGGTAAAATCAACACGAAACTTTTGCCCGAGCCTCAGTCGTCCGAAAAGAAAGCAGGAGTTAAACCGACAACTGCTCTTGAAAAAACTATGTGCGATATATTTGCCAAGGTTCTGGAGCTTGATAAGGTTTATGCCGATGATAATTTCTTTGATATAGGCGGCAGCTCGCTTACTGTAACAAGGGTGATTATTCTTGCCAATAAGAGCGGTATAGAGATTGCATACGGAGATGTATTTGAAAACCCGACTCCTGCCGCACTTGCAAAGCTTTGTGAAAAGGACGAAGTGAAGAACGACTTTGAAGATTTGGGCAACTATGATTACAGTAATATAGAAAATGTGTTGCTAAAAAATAATCTTGAGAGCTTTAAAAACGGAGATATGCAGGAGATAGGCGATGTACTCCTTACGGGTGCAGCAGGCTTCCTTGGAATACATATTCTTTATGAGCTGCTCCACAGATACAGCGGCAAGGTTTACTGCCTGCTGCGTGACAAGAATAACAATCCCGCAGAAGACAGACTTAATATGATTTTCTTCTATTATTTTGAAGAAAGTCTGAAAGAAAAATATTCTGACAGATTGACTATATTAAGCGGAGATGTCACAGACAGAGAATCGTTTGACAAGTTCCTTGATTTCAATATTGATACTGTGATTAACTGTGCCGCAAATGTTAAGCACTTTTCAAAGGGAACAGACATTGAAGATGTCAATTTGTACGGAACGCTTAATGTAATGGATTTCTGTAAGAAGGCAGATGCACGTCTTATTCACGTTTCTACAATGAGCGTTGGCGGAATATTTGTAGGCGAGCAGGGAGAGGTAACTCACCTGGAGGAGAACCGGCTTTATTTCGGACAGCAGGCAACATCTAAGTACACACTATCAAAATTCCTTGCTGAAAGGGCAATTCTTGAAGAAGTTTCAAAAGGCTTCAATGCAAAAATTATGCGTGTCGGTACGCTTTCCGCAAGAAACAGCGACGGAGAGTACCAGATTAACTTTACCACAAACACATTTATGGGCAGGCTCAAATCCAATATTATCATCGGAAAATATCCGTATGATATGATAGAAATGCCGTTTGAGCTTTCTCCTATTGATTTTGTGGCAAAGGCAATTCTCCTTCTGTCAAAGACTCCGGAGAACTGTACTGTATTCCACCCGTTCAATAATCATATGCTGATGATGGGCGACCTGTATATGGAGATGGATAGAATCGGACTTCACTCGCAGGCATCAGAAACAGAGGAATACGAAAAGGCGCTTGAAGAAGCAAAGCAAAATCCGGAAAAGGCAAAAATTCTTTCCAGTATGCTTGCCTACCAGAATATGGCACACGGTCAGAAGATATTCTCAGTCGGAAAGAGCAATAAATACACCATGCAGGTGCTCTACAGAATGGGATTCCGCTGGCCTGTGACTTCGCTTGACTATATGAAACGCTTTATTAATGCACTTCGAGGACTTGGTTTCTTTGATTTTAACTAAGGAAGCACTGATTAAATAAGATTATTGCATTGATAACATAATTGATTTATAATACTTAAGCAGAGATACCGATATTGATGAAGAAATAAAAAATCTGTTAACCAATGGTATTTATACCAAACCAAAAAGGAGGAAATGATATGAATAAGGTTTTGAAGCGAATTTTGCAAATTTTG
>CAMBNE010000142.1 GCA_945868935.1 uncultured Clostridia bacterium | reverse complement strand
CGTTTTATGAAGCTCGTTTACGGCACAGTTATACTCCCAACCCTCGTGCGGAAATCTGTAGTGCCAGAGAATATCCATTTCCATAAACGAAACACCCTTGCCCTTTACCGTGTGTGCAATTACGACAGTAGGCTTATGCTCGGGATTTGAAGTATCCTTCAATGCATTTCTCAATTCATCGTGATTGTGTCCGTCTACTTCAATCACATTCCAGCCAAAGCCTTCCCAGCGTTTAGCCATATCCACCTCAAGGGTGTTGTTGCAGTAGTCAAGGCTCTGCATATGATTGTGGTCAACTATAGCAACAAGGTTGTCGAGCTTATAGTGATTGGCAAATTCAGCCGCCTCCCAGACAGAACCCTCGTTGCACTCACCGTCGCCCATAACGACAAAAGAACGGAACATTTTTCCATCCTGCTTTGCTGCAAGCGCTCTGCCCGCAGCGACAGGAAGACCATGTCCCAGAGATCCCGTTGAAAAATCAATTCCGGGCAAGTGGTGGGATACGTGACCTGAAAGTCTGCTTCCGTTCGCATAGTGTGTTTTAAGCTCCTCAACTGGGAAAAAGCCGTTTTCGGCTATTGCGGCATAAACCGACGCACCTGCGTGACCTTTACTCAGAATAAAGCGGTCTCTGCCGTCCCATTCGGGATTGCCGCTGTCAAATTTTAATATATCGGTATACAGAACGCCCATAATATCGGCAACAGACAGTATTGCGCCGATATGGCTTCCGCCCGACAAATGCGTCATTTCAATTCCGTGGCGGCGTATCAGCCACGCAAGTTCTTTACTGTTCATTCTTTCCTCCAAAACATTCTAATAAAACTGTATTAATCCACTCCGAATATTAAATTAATAAATTTCGGTTGACGTTTAAATCGTTTATAAATACATAAAAACAATAGCGGAACACACAACCCCACTATAAACATTGCCGGCATTGTTATATACCAGTGTATGTGCATTACTCTGTTTAAAAGCATTTCTGTTACAGCCTGACAGGGCCATGAAATTATATAAATCGAAAAAGTTTTTCCGTCAAAATAATCAAGAATTTTTGAACCGTTTTTCTCAAGAAAAACTGACAAATACAATACTGAATAAATCATAAGAAGTGCAATTACGACAGTTGAAATATTTCTAACCCATTCTTGCCAGTAAAAGTTATTTACTGACATAAATATATAAAAAATAACGGAAAAAGCTACTGAAGCTAACGCAATAGGAAATTTGAAAATTCTTGCTTTATTTTTTAATATAACACTACAAGATAATATTCCTATACAAAAATATACAAGTTCAAGACATATATCTTTAATTGCTAACCAGTTTGTATTTATCGGAAAAACCGAAAGCATAAGTGATGCTGCTAATACCGCTGAAAAAAGCATTTTATTTTTATAACATCTCAATAACAAGTAAGATAAGGAATAGATTATCAGCAATGCAGGCAAAAACCAAAAGTGTCCCCAAACATTTAATCTAGGATTGAATACAGCTTCAAATACGTAATAGAAACTGAATGATACTTCATCATTTACAAATGAAGATAGTAGTATTTTAGGTATTATACCAATTGCCGACAAAACAAAATAAGGAGTCAGAAACTTTACTAATTTATTCTTCAAAAAAGTACTATATGGTTTTGTCTTTTTTTCTGATGAATATTTAAACAAAAAACCTGCAATAAAGAAAAACAACGGCATATGAAAGCAGTAAATAAATGTTCGTATTTTATCAACTATCAGTGGCATATCTGATGCTCCCGTCGGAGTAGAATGCCCCAAAACAACAAGTATCGCACCGATTGCATATGCATATGAAATAAAATTCAGTTTTTTACTCATTATATGTGCACCTTTACGAAATATATCCTGTCATATCACTATGATAGCCCATACTATTTGCTAATAAATAGAAAAATAGTATTAGAACTACAATATAAATTGGTTTTACTATAGATCTTTCCCCTTTTGTAAAACAAGTAAAAAGTAGATACGGAATCAATATTAAATCATAAACTTCAACATAAATCGGAAGTCTTCCGATAAGAATACCACTGGTAAACATACCTACAAAATAAAGCGCCGCCGTAACCAATGACATATTGATACATATTTGCAACATTTCATTTTTCTCATAGTAACACTCTAATTCTTTTCGTTTCCAGAATGCTAAAAATGGGGGAATCGCAAAGAATAACACTCTTAACGGATTTACACCGTCGTCTTCATCAAACTGCGATGTTGCCCCTGCATAAGCAGTATTTCCCAGCGCACTGTCAACTCCGCTGAAAAACGGCTCTGCAAAAATACAAATAAGAATAATTCCAATGATAAACAATCCTATCTTTTTATCCCATGGTTTACTTCTTGCAACAAAATATATCGGTATCATCAAAAGCGCAGTCATATGGAAAGTTGACATCAATAAAACTGCTACCAAAAACCTTATAAACTTACCATCCTTTATCCAGTCACAGCACAAAAACAGCACTGCAACGCAGATGAACTGACGCATACCATTCATCATCCATGTGAAGGTGAGCAAAGTCATAAACAGAAAAGCACTGAAAAAGAAATCGCAGGAATACTTTCTTAATACTATCATAATGCATACACCGGATATAATGGCAATTGTCATCAGCCACCACTGAAAATCCTGTGAAATATAGCATTTGAAAAAAATATTGAAAATATCAAATCCCGGGTTCTTACCTTCCCAATCAATCTGATTCCATGCAGTTGAAAAATCTGCAGGTATTGACTCAAATATATTTATGTATGCAGTCGTATCTGCAACATGTTTTCTCATGCCAATCCAGAAAATAAAATATCCGAACACAATAATTGCATATGCAATCGGTATTTTCTTCCGGATTCCCTGCTGTATATTATAATCTGTGAGCATTACTTCTTCTTTATGTGACATAGAATACACAAAATAAATCAGCACAACCCACAGAATCATTGACCAGTAAATTATCATTTAAAAACTACTCCGAACAAGGAAATGCAAACTTATACAGCTGCAAAATCCTCATTTTGTAAATTTAATTTTTGAACATATTCGTTATGTTCCTCAACAATAGGTAAAATTTCTTTTGGAAGCTTATCAGAATGCGTCAGCACTTTATATATTGTCCAGAAAATAAGTCTGATATCTCCCCAGAAAGAATTATGTTCTCTGTAAAACAGCTGAAGTTTTAGCTTAAGCGGTCTTATGTATTTTAGGTAAGCTACGTCCGGATCTATTGCCTTTGTAAATGTTTCAAACTGCGCAATATTTACCATACTGGCATAATCAGTAATACCCGGCTTTAAATCAAGGATTTTTTTCTCCTCCTCTGTGTACATATCCACATACACCTGAAGTTCCGGACGAGGTCCCACAAAGCTCATATCGCCTATAAAAACATTTATCAGCTGAGGAATTTCATCAAGTTTTGTTTTTCTCAAAAAATGTCCTGTACGTGTGATTCTGTCATCGTTATCACCGACATTCCATTTTCCTTTACCCTCGCAGTCCTTTACCATAGAGCGGAATTTAAAAATCCTGAAAGTTTTTCCGTTCTTACCCACACGGGGACCTCTGAAAAACACTCCGCCGGGACTGTCAATAACAATCATAATTGACAATATTAAAAAAATTGGAGAAAGCAAAATCAGCCCTACACCGCTTGCGGCTATATCAAATAATCTTTTCATTTAAAACACCTAAATTACATATTTGCACCGTCAACGGGGATTATTGCACCCGGCATAAACGATGAAAGTTCACTTGCCATAAATAAAACTGCGTTTGCAATTTCCTTAGGCGTACCAAATCTGTTAATAGCCTGATGATGTCTGAGAAAATCATCAACACGAGGATGACCTTCTTTAACGAATTTATCCCAGTAACTTCCAGGAAAAGCAACCGCACCGGGTTGCACAGAACAAAGAACAACACCATCCGGAGCAAGCGCACGACCTACGGTTGTGACGTAAGCGTCAAGAAAAGCCTTTGCCGAAGCATAAAGCGGATTTCCTCTCAACATTTTGGCTGATATTGAAGAAATCTGAACAACTCTGCCCCAACCCTTTTCAATCATCGGAGGAATCAGAACGCTGTTCATATCAATAGATGCAACTGCATTGAACTTAAGCGCATAATTCCAGTCTTCAGCGCCGCCTAACGGATTTCTGCTGATAAGAGAGCCTCCGACATTATGTACAACAATATCAAAATTACCGAATTTTTCTATCAGACTATTTGCAAAAGCCTTTGTATCGCAGGACATAATGTCCTCAATGACATATTCAAAAGACGGACAGCCAAGGCTCAGACACTCTTCTTTTACTTCTTTCATCAAATCTTCTGTTCTTGCAATTGCAACAATATTTGCCTTTTCTTCTGCAAATCCAAGAGCGATTCCTTTGCCTATTCCTTTACTGGCTCCGACAATCAACACATTTTTATTCTTTATTCCCAGATCCAACATCCACACTCCCAAAATGCAAAATTATACAAATTAATTATACCACAAAATCACAGCA
>CAMBNE010000141.1 GCA_945868935.1 uncultured Clostridia bacterium | reverse complement strand
AACTGTACCACTTATACCGGCGGTGTGCCGTTAAACGACAGCGAGGTTGAAAGGTATATTTCCGTTAAGCCAACGGAAAATCAGCTTCGCCTTGCCGATAAGCCCTACTACTGCTTTATCCATTTCGGTATGAACACCGCTACTGCCAGAGAGTGGGGAGCAGGTGTAGAAACCGTAAAGGATTTCACCATTAAATCAATTGACGCAAGGCAGTGGGTAAGCGCAATTAAAGCAAGCGGTGCCACAGGTATTATTCTCACCTGTAAGCATCACGACGGTTTTTGCCTTTGGGAAAGCGAGTATACTGATTTTTCTGTTAAAAATTCCGATTTTCAGGGCGATATTGTAAAAATGGTGTCCGACGAATGCAGACGTCAGGATATGGATTTCGGCGTTTATCTTTCTCCCTGGGATATGCACGATAAGCGCTACGGAACTGATGCCTATAACGATTATTTCTGTAATCAGTTAACAGAGCTTTTAACTAATTACGGCGAAATTTTTGAGGTTTGGTTTGACGGTGCAAAGGGCTCCAACGCCGTTAAATTTGAGTATGACTGGAAAAGGTATTTTGCTCTTGTACGCAAATTGCAGCCCAATGCAAATATGGCAATTTGCGGCCCCGATATCCGCTGGGTGGGTAACGAGGGCGGTAAAAGTCGCAGGGCTGAATATTCCGTTGTTCCTCAGGCTATGCGTGATACGGAAAAGACAATTGAAAACAGCCAGCAGGACGAGTCACAGGCGTCATCGCTTAAAAAATACAGTGCCACCGATGAGGATTTAGGCTCCCGTAAGGTGCTTGAAAAAAATGCCTATCTCTGCTGGTATCCTGCCGAGGTTGACGTTTCTATCCGTAAGGGCTGGTTCTATTCCAAGGATGAAAATAAAACGGTAAAATCCCCCAAAAAGCTCTTTAATATTTATCTTAACTCAGTGGGTAATAACTGTACCCTGCTTTTAAATGTTCCTCCAACCGATAAGGGAGTGATACACAGCAAGGATGTTAAAGCTCTTAAAAAATTCGGCAAAATGATTAAGGATGTAACTGCAAATCCCGTGGTTGTGCAGGAGGTAGGGGAGCTGACAGAGAATAACGGATACCTTGAGTATAGGTTTGACGGCATTAAAAAAATGAAATATGCCGTTATCAGTGAGGATATTTCACAAAGTCAGCGAGTTGAGGCATTTGACCTTTATATCAAAAAGCCAAGCGGAAAATATAAAAAAGCCTACAGCGGCACCGTTATAGGCTCAAAGAAAATTATTCCTCTTAAAAATAAAAGCTGCATCGGCGCCTGCCTTGTAATCCGCCGTTCACGCTCCAATCCGATTATAAAATCAATCGGCTTTTACGAATAATTAAAATAAAATGCCAACTGATAAATTGTTTATCAGTCGGCATTTTTTATTGAGCTTTTCATTCTGAACAGACGTAAGCTTAAGCATACGCTGTAAATCTTCGTTCATTTCCGGCAGTTCTTCATTTTCTTCAAGAAGAGAGTTGTAGTCTATTGGCTGTTCTTTGAGTGAGTATTTTTCTTTTCCGCTGTAATCATTATTACCAATTTCAGAATATCCTGCTCCGTTATTTCGCCCTTCTGACGATATCTCTCCTCTAACGAGTTCGTCATTATCTGCTGTTGCTTTTCCGTTCTCAGTGCTGAACATACTGTTTCTAATAAGCTGTCCGTCAGCACTTCGTCCGTTGTCGTATCTGCCAACATCATTAACATTTTCTTTTCTGTTTCGCTTATACTCATTGACAAAATTCCTTCTTTCGTGAATATTAATAGATTTGTATTTGCCTAAAATAGTTAAATTATAATCATCATCTAAACTGCAAAGATACTTATACCCATTATCAAGTCTATGCTCTATAATCCGATTGGTATGATTTGCGTGCCAACGCATTATTTCAGAATATAATCTTTTATATTCCGCTCTGCTAAGCTTAGGATAATTATAATCCTCTTGGCTGAACTCGTCAACATCAACGACCTGATTTTCGGACTGTTCTTTACGTGAAAACTTAACATCATCTAACGAATTAAGAACGTCAAGTCTTGCTTTTTCATTACCTTCCTCGTAGGTTTCATAGTTAACTCCTGCTTCGTTAAGAGCGTTTACAAGTTCTTCAGAAGAATTATCTGGAATAACAGCAGTATAAACCTCGTTAAAACCTACTGCCCTTTGCGGCTTTGCTTCAAAGTAATCAACAGGCATATTGCCTATATCGGCTATAAGGTCAAGCAAATCATCAACTGTGCTTTCACTTGCATTCTTAAAATACTGTTTTAGGTATTTAAGCACACCGGACTTTGTTTTTGACTCTCTCAAAGCATCAATGATATTAGTCATTTTATTTTCATTATCAATAAAAGGATTGTCAGCCTTGTATTTATTTTCAAGACTTTCGGCTATTTCATCTAATCTTTCGCCAAAACCTCGCTTGATTTTTATGAATTCATCTTCAGGGAGATTTTGAAGTCTAAACGAATCGGATTTAACTTGCTCTAATGTACCGTAATTTTTAGCAGCTACTCCCCAAATTCCAAGACCTGAAAACCAAGCTATGTCACCGATATTTTGTGTACGCATTTGCTTAACAACATTTTCTAATGTTTCCTCATAATGCAGTTGTTCAAAAGAACGCAAATTACCCGAGCTGGTATAAGGGTCAATGTTATTTCTAATGCCTTTTTTCTCTTCTATACCGAAAAATAAATCATTCAGCCACTTATTGTACTCATTTTGGTTTATTCTACTATATATTTCCTTTTGAGTAGCTTCATAATCCTCTTTCGTTTCAACAGTAGCTCTGCCGTTTCTGCGATACCTATTTATTTGTCTTGCAAGCCTAACTTTATCAATAGGCTTTTCATTTAGATTATTGAAAATATTATCAAGCTGTTCTTCAGTTATGTCAGGAGTTTTGTACCTATAATATTCTCTGCGAACATTATCAAATTCATCGCCGTGTTCTTGCACCCATTTTCTTGCCGGATATGTACCATTATCAAGAATTGAAAGAGTATCACCGAAATTTTCAATCAAGTAATCATACATTTCTACTTGACCGTCTGACAATTCCGTTCTCGTTTCTTTGACCTTAACAGCTTTAACAGGTTCACCGGTTTTAGCAAGATAAAGCTGTTTCATACCGTAATCATTTTTATAATAATCAATAAGACCGCTTTCGCCTTTGAGTCTATTGAGAGTGTCTTCAAGATTTGACGGATGAAAAGACACCGAATTGAGTTTATAAGCGTATGCGTTTTTGGTTGCTTCTCTCGCTCTTGAATATATTTCATTTGCCGTATCTTCATTGATTTTATATTCAACAGTTGGATAAACAGGCGTCCAAGCATCTCCACCGTAAATTTTATTATCTGTATTTAAAGACGGGTCAATAGTTGATTTTGGAAAAACGAGCGAAATATTACCGTAAACAGAATTGCCTTTGGCTTCCTTTGCTTTCATAACAGCAATACTCGGCATAGGAAGTCCGCCCAATTGCAGAGATTTCATAAGCTTTTCTTCGCTTATATTATGTACTGCAATCAAATCCTTTGTCTGCTCAACATTTTCTTTTAATGAAAACTTGACATTTTCATTTGATTTGGATATACTGTTATTAAAGGAAGCGTTTCCGTTGTCCGTTTTGGGCGTTACAGGTAGGGGCTGATTATTTTCAGTATTTACCGCAGCGGCGTTGCTTCCTTTTTTTGTTGCATACATAGTTTGTACTCTTATATCAAGTTGCTTATTTTGAACAACCAATCCAATTGTTATTGAAGGTTCCACACTACTTCTGACATTAATAAAGTCATTATTACCTTGCATTTTCGTGTATTTTCCTTTATGCTCAGCAAAATCAATTTCTCCAAATAGTTGTGGCAACATCAAAATATCTTGGTCATTTATTGCACGCTGTCCTCTTTGTGCTTCATTAATTTCATTACCGTGTGAATCAAAGAGTTTTAATATACTATCCGCTCTCGAAACAGCATTATAGTTATGCACATCCACACCTGTTTTATTTAATATAAAATCTGCAGTATTATCATTAATAATACCAAAATACATTTTTTTATTTAAATTTTTATGTGCTCTTGCATCGTTTATAAAATTCTGTAATTGACTTTGAGATTGATATACGACAATTTTTTTACTGTTTTTCCAATTTTTTATTTGATGTTCAGAATATTCTTTTAGTGCATGTTTCACACCATCACTATTGATGGCTCTATTTTTTTGCGATGCCTTCAAGCACTCGTCGAACATATCAAGTATTTTTTGCTTTGCAGAAATATCATCCTTTAAAGCACGGTATTCGGCATTTCTACCGGCAATGTCCTTTAGGGCATTTTTTATTTTTTCAATAAAGTCAGCAAAGAAATCTCTTACCTTTTGGGTTATTTAAAGCAGTAAATAACGGACCTGATCATTAAATTTGTTCAGGTCCGTTATTTGTTACATAATATTTGTTTTTATATCAATACCGTTATCCGAAAAGGTAACGGTTACACCGTTGGTATCAGCAGTTGCAATTATTT
>CAMBNE010000140.1 GCA_945868935.1 uncultured Clostridia bacterium | reverse complement strand
ATACCGTCACCGTTTACGTCGCCGCAGTATACCTGAGAGGAAGTCAGGTAAATTATGCCGACAGAATATTTCTGAATTATCGTTGCATCCGTTACCGTCAGATTGCCGTCCTTGTCAACATCACCCTGTAGTTCTTCTGACCACATATAATCATCTGCCATTTCATTTGACATCCAAGCCGCACGGCTTGTAAGCCAGTCAACACAGTAATTGTACATTCCCGTAAAGTCCTGCTTATATGTTGTAACGTTTGTATCAATGGTATATTTTCTGGTCTGATAATCATAATGAGCTTTGTGAAGGTTTGAATGGTCTGCAATCCACGAGCCGGTATCAATCAGCCAGCCGCTCTGATAATTCATCTCTGCACTGTCTTTTAACAGGTTATAGTAAGTATACGCTCTGTACATTTCTTTTGTACTGCCTGCTTCGGGAGTGTTGCTGTCGGAAGCAAAATCGTTGATAACCGGTACAAACTCCTCAAACCATACCGATACCGACTTTTCATAAACTATGTTGTTGCGTGAAATAAAGTTCATTATATTGGTAACGGATTTTGAATTTGTACTTCTTCCCTTGTATTTGCACCACCAGCCGTAATATTCTTCGTAGTCGGTTACGCCTATATTATCAAGCTCTCTTTCAACGCCGACTGCGTTACCGAGCGAGTTGTCGTAATCCCATACGGGAGAACCGTAGAACTTGTATTTTCCGCTTGAATCCTGCTTATACACAAAGAACAGACTTGACACGCCCGAATCCCAGTTTTTGCCGAGCTCATTGATAAGATAAAGCTTTGCAAGCGACTCAACGTCGGCATAGTCTGTCGGGTCGGAGTTTCTGCTCTTGACAGAATTATAAAATGCGTCAAATTTTTGCTTTACATATTCCTTTACCTCTTCGTAGCCGGCATCACCCTCTTCAAGCTCGGGAGCCTTGATTGTAACCTTGTTGCCGCTTGAGGTTTTTACATAATAATCCTCACCGTCCTGAGCGCCTGCGTCAACCTCGCAGACAAACGGAAAATCGCTGTTTACTGTTCCGTCGTCATTGAGATAAGCGGTATCGTCAATGTCGCTTATAAGATTTGAACTGCCTGCCTCAACCTTTTCGGTTATCTGATAAGAGCCCCAGTAGAATCCGTCAGAGTAGAAGTCTACATATCGTGAATCTGATGCATAGGGCATTCCAACTGCGTCGGAGAGGTCGTAGAGGAATCTGTTTCTTGAGAGAGAATCATCCTGATAATTTGCAAGAATAGAATACTTTTTGCTCTTTTTCATTCCTGCAATTGAAACAGCGTCGCTGTATGTAATGTTATAAGCCTTCTTGGGCTTATCCCACGTTGTGTTTCCTCTGCCCTTGATTTTTTTGATTTCGGTGTTGTCAATATTTCCCTTCCGGTCAACAATTGCACCTGTTGCTTTTGCACTTCTGCTTTTGTCGGCATTGAGATACATCATAAGACCGTTGCCGTTGCCGTCGGCGTTTGTGTTATTGACGTAGATTGCCGCTTCGGCATTTGATTTCATAATCTTTAAAGTATAGGTCTTGCCCGAAACGTCAACAGAATAGGCCTTGCCAAGCTCATAGTTTACGGTTTTTACCTCACCCGACGGAATTTCAACTCCGTTTACGGTAACAGAGGTTTTGTAGGCATTGTAGATGTCAACCTTTTTGCTGTCAGCCGAGGTTGGAAGGAAAAAGTAGTTGACATTCGGATTTACAGCATTGAAATCCTCATCGTGCTCACACTGCCATGCCTGCCACGCTTCGCTGTCGTCTGAGCCTGATACTGCATGAACATAGAGTGCCCCATATGTATCAAAAGAAATAGGTTTATTCTGAGCAGCGCTTACAGAACAAACCGACAATGCACTGAACGTCAAAATCAACGCAAGTATGATTGATGTTGCTTTTTTCAATTTCATCACTCCTGAAACAATTGAAATTTTTAGCAAATTATTGCAAATTTATTATATCATTGACAAGTTTTTTATTCAAGTACATATTTTATTAATTGACTTCCCTATTTTAATGTTTGGTGAATTTATTGTGAAACTTATGTGAAACCGCTTTATTTTTAAAAGCCGCTTTGCTATAATTATTTTGTAATCCAATCGGACTTATTTTTAATTTTGGAGGAGTGGCGAAATGCACAACGGAAAAACAAATAAATCAAAGCATATTCTAACAGTCGCTTTGGCATCGTTAATTGTTCTCACGGCAACCTCTGCGGCTGTTATGTCAGGCTGCGGCGAAAGCTCTGAATCAACTAACGAAACTAAAACTGTAACGGAAACCGAGCTTGTTACGGTAGTCGTGGACGGAACATACGCTACCGACGCAAGCGGAAACACTGTTACGGCAGAAAATACGGGTTCTCAGACGTCGTCAAACGGAAACAGCAGTGAAAAGAACGAAAATTCATCATCGCAGAATGCGAATAATTCGGGGGTTGCTTCTGCAAATTCTTCATCAGGCGGCAACAGTTCAAACAACTCCGCTTCTTCAAACAGTGGAAACAGCAATAATAATAAAGGTAATAACAGCAGCTCTGCAAACAACAGCAGTTCAGGCAACAGCGGCAGCAGTTCGGCAAGTTCAAACACCCACAAGCCTGTAACTGATTCAAATGCCTGCACGCTTGACGGACACAAATTCGCCGTAGGCGACACAGTAACCTGCGTTTACAAACTATATGCGCCCGAAGTGCTTGAAAACTATCAGGGCTATATCTCCTACGATACAAAATATCTGTCAGTAAAGTCAGCTAAGCTTGACGGTCCTGCTAAATCAAGCGGATTGCTCAACTACAAGCTCAACGGCAAAATCAAGTTTAACGGCTCAAACATAGCAACAGGATACGACTACACCGACACAGGCAGCTTTATTGTTGTAAACTATGAAATAAAAGCCGCAGGCTCAACAGCTCCTAAATTCGTCTGGGAGGTTGCAACGGGTGAATCCGAAAAGGCATATGTAGAGAATAACAAGGCTGTAAACGGACTTAAACTGACAACAGAATATTCGTAACAACTGTTATTAATATAAAAATCACAGCCGTTTTTCAGAAATGAAAGGCGGCTGATTTTTTCGCTACATAAACTGTACCTATTATTTTTGTTAAAACTGTCTATTTTTAAATATACAGTTTTATGCTAAAATTCAACTGTATTCAAAAAAACTCGAAATCAGTCGAGTAAAAAGGAGGACAGTTATGATTAAGAAAGCCGCCGTCATCAACGACCTTTCGGGATTCGGAAAATGCTCGCTTACGGCGACAATCGCTGTGCTTTCGGTAATGGGCGTTCAGCCCTGCCCTATGCCAACAGCTGTGCTGACAAACCAGACGGGCTATAAAAATCATTACTGTATCGACCTCACCGACGAGCTATGCCACTACAAAGAGATGTGGAGTTTAAGCAACGAAAGCTTTGACGGAATTTACTCTGGATATATAGCCGACAAAAGACAGGTTGAAATAATTTTTGATTTTATAAATACATTTCGAAAAAGCAACACTGTTGTTCTGGTTGACCCCGTTATGGGCGATAACGGCAAACTTTATTCGGCTTACAATGATGAAAGCTGTAAAAAAGTCTGTGATCTTGCAAGGTCAGCCGACATAATCACGCCGAACCTTACCGAGCTTTGTATTCTTACTGATACGGATTTTGTTGAGCTTAACTCACATTGCGAAAGTGATGATTTTCTTGACAGAATCAGCGAGGTTGCAAAGAGCGCAATTTCTCACAGCAAACAGAAAATCGTTGTTACGGGAATCAGCAAAGGCAACTATCTTTACAACGGCGTATTTTCAAAACAGGATTGCGACTTTGTCAAAGCAGAATGTCACGGCGGAAGTTTTTCGGGAACAGGAGATATTTTCGCATCAATTGTGTTTGCCTCTGTGGTAAACGGTGAAAGTCTTGTTTCATCTGTAAAAAAAGCCGTTTCATTCATTGAAAAAGCAACTGACGATACGGCTAAGGAGCCGTACGACAGAAACGACGGTATTAATTTTGAAAAATTTTTATATCAGCTTCATAATTAATAATTTCAGGAGGAAAAAGTATGAACAATCAGAATGTAAAAACAAAAACAGGCTCAAATGTAAACGTAAAGCTGATTACAATGACCGCTATGTTTGCGGCTCTTGTAACGGTAACGACAGCATTTATTAAAATCCCCTCTCCCCTCGGTTACTCACACGCAGGCGATTCGATGATTTACCTTGGTGCAAGCGTTCTTCCCGGACCGTTCGGAATTATTGCCGCATCAATCGGCGGCGCACTTGCCGATTTGATTGCAGGCTATCCGCAGTGGGCAATTCCTACGGCAATCATCAAGGCTTTCAATGCCGTTCCTTTCGTACTCTGCGCTATTTCTCTTAAAAAGCGCGGCAAGGACAACAAAATCATCAACATTCCCAACCTTCTTATGCTTATTCCCACAACAATGGTTACAGTAGGCGGTTACTTTATTGCAAACGGTCTTATGTACGGTTGGGCAGCTGCAATCGGCGAGCTTACAACTTGGTGGCTCCAGCCCGGTGTC
>CAMBNE010000139.1 GCA_945868935.1 uncultured Clostridia bacterium | reverse complement strand
TCAATCCAAGGAAAACAAACTTATCCAAACAACACGAACTATTACAAATTCGGAGATTTGCGTGTCGAGGCACTCGACCGACCATTAATTCCGCATTCCGCATTCCGAATTCCGCATTTCATCAAACACCCCTTAATTCAAATCGGAGTTAGAGGGATAATCAAAAATTTAAAAAAGGAGTACATACTATGTCAATTCTTGACGCAATTATTCAGGGTATTGTTCAGGGACTTACCGAGTTTCTGCCCGTATCAAGCAGCGGTCACCTTGCAATTACACAGCATATTTTAGGCACAAGCGGTGACGGCAATCTGTTCTTCAACGTAATGCTTCACGTTGGAACGCTCGTTGCCGTAATTGCTTTCTATTACAAGCTTATCTGGAGTCTTATCAAAGAATTTTTCTCAATGATTAAGGACATTTTTACAGGCAAGTTCAAGTGGAGCAAAATTAACTATGAGCGCAACCTCATTATGATGCTCATAATCGGACTTATTCCGCTGTTCCTGCTCTTTATCCCCATTCCGGGAACTGATATGAAAGTCAAGGATTTAGCCGACGTTCTTTCTGCAAGTCCGATACTGCTTGTAACGGCAATTTCGCTTCTTGTCACAAGCGCACTTCTCACAATCGGAATTATCTGCAACCGCAGAAATTCAACAAAGGGCGGCAAGCACCTCAAAGGCGCAGGCAAAGCAGGCTCAAACGGCAGAGAAAGCTACACAATTCTTGACGCAGTATGCGTAGGTCTTATGCAGGTAGCAGCCGCTGTTTTCCCCGGACTTTCACGCTCCGGTTCAACCCTTGCAGTAGGCGAGATGAGAGGAATCAACAAGCAAAAGGCTCTTGACTACACCTTCATTCTCGGTGTTCCGTCAATTGTAGCCGCCGCACTTTTAGAGAGCATAGATGCAATAAAGTCACCCGAGGGAATTAATGTTGAAGTCGGCGTAATAATCGCAGGCGTAATCGCCTCAGCCGTTGTCGGCTACCTTGCAATCGTAATCTTCAAATGGTTCTTAAAGTCCGACAAAATGAGCATTTTCGTAATCTACACTGCAATCGTAGGTGTTGCTTTCATTGTAATTTCAATTATCGAAATGAATACGGGAGTAAACCTCTTTACAGGCGCACCTATTAATTGGTGATTTAAAACAGACATATACAGGATGTGATTTGATTGTCGGCAAAAAAGCAGACAGCAAGCAAAAGTAAAAAATCAAAAGCTCCTGCCAAAACGCAAAAGGACAGGCGCAGAGCAAAAAAGCCTGAAACTGCCGTACATACAGGTTTAAGCCCCAGAGTCAGGGCAATTATCTGCGGCGCAATAGCAGTGATTTTTGCTTTTTTGATATTTATAAAAGGCGAAAATGTGTGGATGGCTGTAAGAAGCTTTTTCTTCGGTGTGTTCGGATTCGGAATTTTCCTGATTCCGATTTTGATGATTTACCTCTGCCTTATGACAGAAAAGGAAAAGCAGGTTGCTCATTTTAAGGCAAAAATAATAATCAGCTCGTTTATAATACTTCTTGTCGGTGCGCTGATTTATATTGTCGGTTGTATTTTTGGCGGCGAAGAATTCAACAACGTGAATTTCTTTGAATGCCTTGGCAAGCTGTATATTCAGTCAGCCGATACAAGCGTATATATGACCTTCGGGTGCGGACTTATAGGCGGACTTATCGGATATCCGCTTACTCTGCTTTGCGGCGAGACTGCGGCGCTTTGCTTGTGCATTGTTGCAACCGTTATGCTTGTGTTTATCATAGCAAATATTTCCGTAAAGGATATAACAGCGGCGGCGTCGAGAACGGTAAGCCACGTTCGTGAGGCAGGTGAAAAGCACGCACGTGAGAGAAAGGCTCGCAGAGAGGCTGAGCGTGAAAATCAGCAGACCGGCAGCAGCGAAGTGCCTGTGTATATTGCCAATACCAACGTTTCCGACGGTATTGACATTCCTCTTGATAACCCCAAGAAAAAGAAGAGAGTACATCCGCCAAAAAGCGGAATCGACATTGACTATGTTGATACAAACGAGCAGAACGCCGCTGATAAGGACTTGTCAGAGGACTTGATTAATATTATCAACCGTGCAAGCAAGCCTCTCGGAGAGGATGCAGATACAACGGTTGCCGATATTGCAGAGGATATTTCGCAGGAAAAGGTATCAAATCATATGACGGACGGGGCAAAACAGGCAGACCCCGAAACCGTACCGGTTGAAACCGAAAGCAAGCCAAAGAAAAGTAAGACAGAAGAAAATTCTGAATTTGACAATGTCGGCTACAAGACTGATAATTCTTCAAAAGAAGTAAAAGAAGAAAAGGTTTACCACTATCCGCCTGTTCAGCTTTTAAAGCCTAACACAAACAACAACGACAGAAACGCAATGGAGGAGCTTCAGAATAACTCCAAAAAGCTGATAGAAACGCTCCAGAGCTTTGGCGTTAATGCAACAATAACGAATATCTGCCGAGGTCCTTCGGTTACACGTTACGAGCTTCAGCCTGCTCCGGGTGTAAAAATCAGCAAAATAACAAACCTCTCCGACGATATTGCACTTAACCTTGCCGCAAACGGCGTGCGAATTGAAGCGCCGATTCCCGGCAAAGCCGCTGTCGGAATTGAAGTTCCGAACAAGGTTGTAAGTATGGTTTCAATGCGTGAGCTTATTGACTCCGATAAATTTAGAAATGCAAAGAGCAAGCTTACTACAGTTTTAGGACGAGATATTTCGGGCGAAATCGTAGTTACCGACCTTGCAAAAATGCCTCACCTTCTTATTGCAGGAACTACCGGTTCGGGTAAGTCGGTGTGCGTAAACTCAATTCTTATGAGTATTCTTTTCAAGGCAACGCCCGACGAAGTAAAGCTTTTGCTTATCGACCCTAAGATGGTTGAGTTTTCAAAGTACAAGGGAATCCCGCACCTGCTTGTTCCCGTAGTTTCCGACGCCAAGAAAGCGGCAGGCGCACTTGCGTGGGCAGTAAACGAAATGCTCCAGAGATACAAGATTTTCTCCGAGTACGACTGCAAGGACATTGATTCTTATAATTCTCTGATAGAAAAAAATCTTGACTATATTTCAAAAAATCCGCCCGTTGAAGACGAAAACGGAGAAATGCAGCAGCCTGTTCTTGAAATTAACGGACTTCCTGTTGCGAAGGAGAAGATGAGCAGAGTTGTAATTGCAATTGACGAGCTTGCCGACCTTATGATGGCGGCTCCGAGTGAGGTTGAGGACTCAATCTGCCGATTGGCACAGATGGCACGTGCGGCTGGTATGCACCTTATCCTTGCAACTCAGCGACCTACCGTAAATGTAATTACGGGACTTATCAAGGCAAACGTGCCAAGCCGTATTTCGCTCAAGGTAAGCTCGAATATGGACTCACGTACGATTCTTGACACAGGCGGCGGTGAAAAGCTTATCGGTAAGGGCGATATGCTCTTTGCACCCGTAGGCGCACCCAAGCCAATGCGAGTTCAGGGCTGTTATGCTTCCGATGAAGAGATTGAGGGCGTAACAAACTACATAAAGAAATCCTACTCGGCACAGTACAACGCCGATATTGAAGAAAAAATCAAGCGCATTGCCGCCGAGGAGATTGCCACAGGCAAAAAGCAGAGTGACAGCTCGTCGGATGACGACGGACTTGACGTTGACTCAAAAATGGACGAGGCTATCAAGTGTGTAATTGAGGCAGGACAGGCTTCAACTTCGCTTATTCAGCGCCGACTCAAGGTAGGCTATGCAAGAGCAGGACGAATGATTGACGATATGGAACAGCTCGGCGTAGTCGGACCTCATCAGGGCTCAAAGCCCCGTGACGTGCTGATGACGTACAACGAGTGGCTCGAAAGAAGAAACGCTCTGCAAAACAGAGAGGATTGATTTTTAATTCGGAATTCGTAATGCGTAATTCGGAATTATAGTAATTGACAAGGAGATTATTAATGGCATTTTTACCGATGAACGCATACGAGGTTAATAAGCTCGGCTGGGATTACGTTGACTTTGTCTATGTTTCGGGTGACAGCTACGTTGACCACCCGTCCTTCGGTGCCGCTATTATTACCCGACTTCTTGAGAACTGCGGCTACAGTGTTGCTTTTCTTGCCCAGCCAAATTGGAAAAGCGACTCCGATTTTACGCAGTTTGGCAAGCCAAGGCTCGGCTTTTTCGTTTCGGCAGGCAATATCGACAGTATGGTTGCCCACTACACCGTTGCAAAGCGCAAGCGCAGTGACGACGCTTACACCGCAGGCGGCAAAAACGGAAAACGCCCTGACAGAGCCGTTACGGTCTATTCAAATATCCTGCGCAGACTCTACCCCGAATCGCCCATTATAATCGGCGGACTTGAAGCGTCTTTGCGTAGATTCGCCCATTACGATTACTGGCGTGACGAGGTTATGCCGTCGGTGCTTTTTGACAGCAAAGCGGACATAATTTCTTACGGAATGGGCGAATTGCAGACGATTGAAATTGCAAAACGCCTTGCAGAGGGATTTCCCGTAGAGTCGCTTTATGACATACGTGGAATCTGCTACAAGATACGAACTCA
>CAMBNE010000138.1 GCA_945868935.1 uncultured Clostridia bacterium | reverse complement strand
GTAGGGACACGGCGTGCCGTGTCCGTGTTGACTATCAAATGCAACCGATTATATCGACATTATTGTAACAAACAAACCTTTCCGTAGGGGACGGGTTCCTACACGTCCCATTCACAAAAATTGCAATGCAATTTTTGTGTGGACACGGCTCGCCGTGTTCCTACGTTGATAGATGAAGTTAAGTAGTATCTTGCGTCGGAATCAGAAAAATGTATGACTCCCGAGATACCGAGTTATAAATTATCTCCGACTTTTATAACGGACTAAAATATTGTTGTAAAATATGATATAGTGTGTTATACTTACAACAGAAAATACATTAAAAGGAACAATGCTATGCGTGTAATTACAGGTTGTGCAAGGGGCAGACGTCTTGAAACCCTGGAGGGCGAGGACGTAAGACCTACTACCGACAGAATTAAAGAAGCAATTTTTTCAATTATCCAGTTCGAAACCGAGGGCAGGGCATTTCTTGATTTGTTCGCAGGCTCAGGACAAATGGGTATTGAGGCGTTGAGCAGAGGTGCAAAAACGGCTTGTTTTGTTGATAATTCGAAAAAATCTCTCGACACCGTCAAGCGAAATCTTAAGACAACTAAGCTTGAACAGAACGCAAAAACCTTTGCAATGGATTATCAGAGCTTTCTTGCAATGTGCTCTGAGCGTTTTGACATTGCGTTTCTTGACCCGCCGTACAAGACGGGAATGTTGCAGAATGCGCTCGGGCTTGTGCCCGAAATTATGAACGAAACGGGCGTAATTATAGCGGAAAATCCGCTTGACGAAGAAATTTTGTCGAATTACGGCAATTTTGTACTTGACAGACAGTATCGCTATGGTAAAATAAAAATAAGTACATTCAGACATAAGGATTTTGTGCAATGAATAAAACGGTAATTTGTCCGGGCAGCTTTGACCCGGTCACACTCGGTCATCTTGACATAATCAAGCGTTCGGCTAATATGTTTGACCACGTCATTGTCGGCGTGCTTGTGAATTCCTCAAAAACTCCCTGCTTTTCAATTGACGAGCGAATCGGCTTTTTAAAAGAGGTTACGCAGGATATACCGAACGTTGAGGTAGTCAGCTTTGACGGCTTGCTTGCCCAGTACTGCAAGGAAAGAAACGTTGACGCAATTGTAAAGGGGCTGCGTGCAGTTTCAGACTTTGAATACGAATTTCAGATGGCTATTACCAACAAAAAGCTCAATCCGCAGCTTGAAACAATCTTCCTTATGGCAAACTCGGAGTCTATGTATCTGAGCTCGAGTATGGTGCGTGAGGTCGCCTCAATGGGCGGAGATATCAGCAATTTTGTGCCAAAATGTATTCACGACAGGATAGTAAACAGGATTTCAAATCATAAAAAATGAACTTAATTCAGATTGGATTATATAAGGAGTGGAAAAAATGAAAGTTGATGATTTAATTCTACAGCTTCAGGATGTTATCGGAGAGGCAAAGTCAATGCCGTTTTCAGGCGGAAAGGTTATGGTAAGCAGCGACGAAATCTACGATATTATCGACCAGATTCAGGACGCTATGCCTGCCGAGGTAAGACAGGCAAAGAATATCGTTGCTGACAGAAAGCAGATTCTTGCCGAGGCTAACCGTGAGTCCGAGAACATTATCAGAGCTGCCGAGGAGCGTAAAAAGGCAATGCTTAACCAGAATGAGCTTGTAAGAGAAGCTCAGGCAAAGGCTAAGGAAATTGTTGACGATGCAAAGCAGAAATCGGCTGAAATCAGAAAGGCTGCAAATGTCTATGTTGACAGCATCATCAGACGTACAGAGGAAAGCATTTCTGCACAGCTTGACGAAATCAAGAAAACAAGGGCAAATATCCTGAATTCGCAGAAGTCAAAGCAGCAGAATCAGTAAAGTAATTAATTAAAAAATAAACGCTGAATTGCAGTAAGTGCAGTTCAGCGTTTTTTCTTTTGCAGATTTTAAATAAGAAAGAAAAATACAACTCCGACTGTTACGCTCAAAAGCATTGCGGCAACAACGTCACGGATAAAGTGAACGCCTGCGAGCACTCTTGAAATTGTAATGAGGAGTGAAACCGACAGCGCGGCAATGCCAAGCTCGGCGTTTACGTAGAGAATTGCAAGTGAAATTATGAATGCGCTTGCGGTGTGGCGGCTGGGCATACTCTGTCCCTTTGTCGTCTTGCCGAAAAGGGAAGGGGTGCTGTATTTTTCATACGGTCTTTGCTCGTTAATCACCTTGCGCAGAACAGTTACAAGCAGAAAAACACCGAGCGGAACGAGGATTATTTTAAAAAGGCAGGCAGGATTGCTGAAAAACACATAGACAATCAGCGCAGGGTAGCCGATAAACAGCAGCAGCGGCAGAAAGCGGTAGCAGAATTTCAGCGCATTGCAGGCAAATTTGCGTTCACTAAAAAACTTAATAATCCGTTTGTAGTTCTTCTCGGTAATTTTAAACATCTCCGTTCTAATTAATTATCGATTTTATTCTACCATATGCGCTAAACTATTTCAACATTGTATTTTTCAAACCAGTAGTCAAGCTCAATGATATACGCAAGAATCTGCGGAGCCTGCATAAGCTGACCGTACCACGGAGTCGTGATTGCGTCGGGATTTTCAATTATGCTTTCAATTGATTTTTTGTTGAGCATCTCGGTGAGGGTATTTTTCTTTTCAAGAATTAATTTCACCCTCCTTGCACATTCATCAAAGTAAATCGGGTTGTGCGTTTTGGGGTAGGGGCTTTTCTTGCGCCAGCAGATTTCCTTTGGCAGAATATCCTCAAATGCCTTTCTGACAATTCCTTTTTCTCGGTTGCCGTACGCCTTTAGGCTCCAAGGCATATTGTAGGCGTACTCCACAAGGCGGTAATCGCAGAACGGCACCCTGACTTCAAGACCGCTGAACATTGAACACCTGTCCTTACGCTCAAGCAGACACTGCATAAACCAGTAGAAATTTAGGAAAAACATCTCTCTCATTCGGCTGTCGGTTTCGCTGTCGCTTTTCAGCTTCTGTGCAAGATTTATGGTGTCAAGATACCTCTGGCGAACGTACTCCTCACCGTTTTTAAGTATTCCGTCCTTCAGAATAAACCTACGGACGTCCTGACTTTTTGACCACGGAAAGCAGTCGTCAAATAGTATGCTCTTGTCGTGATACCAAGGATAACCGCCGAACAGCTCGTCGGCACATTCGCCCGAAAGTGCAACGGTGTAGTTTTGCTTGATTTCCTTGCAGAACAGCAATAGTGACGAGTCAACGTCAACATACCCCGGCAAATCCCTCGCCTCAACGCTGTCGTAAAGTGCGTCGACAAGCGCTTTATTGTCGAGGATAACCTCTCTGTGACGTGTGTCGGCATTGTCGGACATCATCGAAATGTATTCGTAGTCGGCGTTCGGCTGAAAGCGGCTCTTCTTAAAATATTTTTCGTTATCACGGTATTCAACCGAGTATGTGTTGATTTTACCGAGCTTTCGCTCCTTGTAGTATTCGGAGGCGGTTTTTACAATAATACTGCTGTCAAGTCCTCCCGACAGGAAAAAGCAAAGCGGAACGTCGCTGACAAGCTGTCGCCTTATTGCGTCGGTCAGAAGGCTTCTTGTTTTTTCAATCGTTTCGCTTTCGCTGTCGGTGTGCTCCTTCGCCTCAATCCTGTAGTACTGCTCACGGCAGAGAAATCCGTTCTTGTAGACTGCACATTCACCGGGGTTAAGCTCGTGAACTCCCTTGAAAACTCCGCAGGACGGCGTTCTTGCAGGTCCGAGGAAGAAGATTTCATTCAGTCCCTGCTCGTCAATTCTCGGCTTGACAATCGTGCTTGCAAGCAGAGCCTTGATTTCCGAGCCAAAAATCAAGCCGCCCTTGTATTCGTAATAAAACAGCGGCTGTACGCCGATTTTATCCCTGCAAAGGAACACTGACCTGTCGTCGCTGTTGAATACTGCAAACGCAAAAATTCCGTTCAGCTTATCCGCACATTTCGCACCGTACTTAATGTACATTTTCAGCACAACCTCGGTGTCACTGTGACCTCTGAAACGAAAACCGTCTGCTCGTAACTTCTCACGCAGAGCGTCGGTGTTGTAAAGCTCGCCGTTGTAGACGATAACGTAGGTCTTGCCCTCGTGAGTGACCGACATAGGCTGTTTGCCGTTTTCACGGTCAATTACAACAAGCCTGCGGTGAATAAGCGCAGTGTTTTTATTGATGTAAATTCCGTTCTCGTCGGGACCTCGTTTTTCAAGCGTTCGTGACATATTGTTGAGGAGCTTAATCCTCATACTCATATCAGCGTCACGCTCAATCCAGCCTGCTATTCCGCACATAAAATTTACCTCCGTAATTAGTTTTATATGTTATGCTAAACCATAATTTAGAGTGGAGTGTGGAGAGTGGAGTGTGGAGTTGTAGTCGAGTGGATAGGTTGCAATAATTCAAAAGTTTAATGCCCGATTTAATTAATATGCGGCGTTGCCGCAGGTGTGGATTTTTGTATTTTTTATTAATGTAGGGAACGGTCTTGACCGTTCCAATTACCCATAGGTTAGCTGTAACCCTGCGGAACAGTCAAGACTGTTCCCTACACT
>CAMBNE010000137.1 GCA_945868935.1 uncultured Clostridia bacterium | reverse complement strand
CCTGAGCAAGCTTTGTTGCGATTGCAAGACCGATTCCTCTTGAGCCGCCGGTTACAACGGCTGTTTTATTTGTAAAATCCATATTTTTACCTCCGAATTTCTGCGTCAGGAAGAAAATCCTGCACTGCGAAATGTATAATAAATCAAAACTCCAGCGCCTCAACATCGGCAGGAGTTTCAACCTTGAATGCCTTTACGTCGCCGTTGATTCTCTTTACAAGACCTGTCAGCGTTTTGCCGACTCCGACCTCGATAAACGTGTCAACGCCGTCGGCAACCATATTTTCAACGATTGTCTGCCACTTTACGGGGCTTTCAACCTGTGCTTTTACAAGCGCCTTATAGTTGCCCTCATAAGGCTTTGCGGTTACGTCAGAGTAAATTACTGTTTCAGGCTCTGAAAAATCAACATTCTCCATATATTCTGCCAGTCCGTCTGCGGCTTTTGCCATAAACGGCGAGTGGAAAGCTCCGCTTACTGCGAGCAGCTTTGCTCTGCCGCCTGCTTCCTTTACGGCGTCGCAGAATTTGTCTGCATTTTCGCTTGTTGTTGCAACAACTGTCTGTGCTGGTGAATTGTAATTTACTGGATAAGTCTTGTCAAACTCAGCGCAAATCTCCTCAACCTGCTGAGGTGTAATCTTCATTACAGCCGCCATAGCACCGGGATTCTCAGTTGCCGCCTTGTCCATAAGCTCGCCTCTTTTGCAGACAAGCTTAAATGCCTCTTCATCGGAGAGCATTTTTGAAAACGCAAGAGCCGCAATTTCGCCGAGCGAAAAGCCTGCAACGCAGTCGGGCTTAATGCCCTTTTCAACAAGCGCATAAGCCGCCGCAAGGTCGGCTGTGAATACGCAGGGCTGTGTGTTTACAGTCTTGCAAAGCTCCTCTGTACTGCCCTCAAAGCACTGCTTTGAAGTGCCCTCTCTTACAGAATCCGCCATATCATAAACAGCCTTTGCGGCAGGTGAAGCCTCATAAAGCTCCTTGCCCATTCCGCTGTACTGTGCGCCCTGTCCCGAAAAAATAAATGCTATTTTACCCATTTTGTCGCTCCGTTCAATACTTCTTCAGCCTGTTCAAACATTTCAACAATCATCTCACGTGCAGGCTGTTCCTTTTTAACCATAGAGGCTACCTGTCCTGCAAGCACTGTGCCGTTTGAAACGTCGCCCTCTCTTACAGCCAGACGCAGTTTGCCGATACCCATATTTTCAAGCTCCTCGTCCGAAACCTCTGATGAGTTGTACTCTGCCTTTGTGTATTCACGTGTAAAGGCGTTTCTGATTGCACGAACGGGATGTCCGAGCCTTTTGCCCGTAACAACGGTGTCAATATCCTTAGCCTTTAATATTTTATCCTTATATTCCTGAGCAATTGTACATTCCTCTGCAACAAGGAATCTTGTTCCTACCTGAACGCCCACTGCACCGAGCATAAATGCAGCGGCAATCTGTCTGCCGTCTGCGATACCGCCTGCCGCAATTACGGGAATTGAAACAGCGTCAACAACCTGCGGTACAAGAGCCATTGTTGTTAAGTCGCCGACGTGACCGCCCGACTCGCCGCCCTCTGCAATGACAGCAAAAGCACCGTTCTTCTCCATCTTTCTTGCAAGCGCAACGCTGGGAACTACGGGGATAACCTTAATTCCTGCTTCAAGCCACTTGGGCATATACTTGCCGGGGTTTCCTGCGCCGGTTGTAACAACCTTTATGCCTTCCTCGACAACAACGTCTGCAACCTCTGCGGCAAAGGGACTCATAAGCATAATGTTAACGCCGAAGGGCTTGTCCGTAAGCTCCTTGCACTTGCGGATTTCCTCACGTAGCTGTTCGCCGTTTGAGTTCATTGCGGCAATAAGACCCAAGCCGCCTGCGTTTGAAACGCCTGCAGCCAGAGATGCGTCAGCTACCCATGCCATGCCTCCCTGAAAGATAGGAAACTCAAGACCGAGTGACTGATCTATAACGGTAGAAATCATATGTACATTCTCCTTTTCTGCATGATACTGCGGTTTATGACAGTTCGCTGTTTTGCAAGATTTCATCATACAATCACAGATCACAAAGCCGCAGTTACCAAAATTTAATATTATGGCATTTTGATTTAATACTAACGCAAAAGAGTCCAAAAGTCAATATATATGTTCAACTTTTTGGGTAATAACCCATTTATTACCAATATAAAAGCAAATAAAACCCACATCTCTTTCAGCTGCAATAATCCTCCAGAGATTTTTTGAGATTTTCCTCTCCCTTTACCTCAATTCCCTTTTCAAGCAGCATAATATCCCCTTTCGGGAGCGTGCTGACAAGCGTATCGGTTGTCATATACGGAGTATTTTCGCCGAATCTGTAGACAACAATGCGGTTGTTTTCGGATTTGAGCACAAAAACATCGTTTTCACCGCCTTTGTTTTCCTGTGTAACCGAAGTCTGTGTACCGACAGTTGCCGCAGGAGAGGCATAAACGCTTGTAAACAGGCACACCATAAGTATTATTCCCGTAATAAGTACCAGCTTTTTCATTTCAGATTCCTCACTTTGAACGCTTATTACCCGTAGTTTTTCCCGAAAAGAGGTGAATATTCACCCTTTTACATAAAAAACCTTCGCTGAAACTCTATATTTTTTAATAAAAATTTAATTTAAGATATTTATTTTTTTCATTTGAGGTGCTATAATAACTATTAATAGTGTTTTTTACTCTATTTTATCAACATAATTGTATTATAAAGACTTTACATTGTTTATCGAGTCTCAAACAGGCAAATTGCCGTTAAAGGAGTAAATATGCGTAACAAACGTGAAACAGACATAAGCCGTTACACGGACAAATCCGCTGATACAGGCATTATTAACGGAAAAAGCGAAAGCGGAGTAAAAAGATTTTTTAAAGGGCTGGGTAAATTTCTGCTCACTGCCTTTACAATCTGCTTTGTTGCATTTTTCATAGCAGGAATTTCTCTTTCAATTTACATTTTCACGCTCGCCTCCGAGCCGACAGGCATTGACCTCAAGGCAAAATCACTTAATCAGACAAGCTTTATCTATATTAAAGACGACAAAACAGGCGAGTTCAAGGAGTATCAGACGCTTTACAGCACAGAAAACAGAATCTGGGTTGACAATCAGGATATTCCGCAGGCTATGAAGGACGCTGTTGTCGCAATTGAGGACAAGCGTTTTTATGACCACAACGGCGTTGACTGGGCAAGAACGCTCTCTGCTGTCGTAAACCTTGCTACGGGCGAGGACACCTACGGCGGCTCGACAATCACCCAGCAGCTTATCAAGAACATAACCGACGACAACGAGGTTTCAATCAACCGTAAGCTTCGTGAAATCTGCAAGGCTTTAAAGCTTGAGGACGAATATACAAAGGACCAGATTCTTGAGGCGTACCTCAACGTTGTAAACTTCGGCAACAACTGTCAGGGCGTTGAATCAGCCGCACAGCTCTATTTTGACAAGAGCATAAAGGACTGTTCAATTGCGGAATGTGCGGCAATTGCAGGCATTACTCAGAATCCGTCCTTGTGGAATCCGCTTGTTTATCCCGAAAACAACAAGAAACGCCGTGAAATTGTAATTGATGAAATGTACGATCAGGGCAAGATTTCAAAGTCCGAATACGAACAGGCTATGAAAGAGTCGGCTGATATGACCTTTGTCGGCTTTCAGAATACCAAAGAAGACGACGATGACGACGATTACGTTCAGAACTGGTACATTGACCAGGTGTTCTATGATTTGAAAGAGGACCTTGCGCTGTATTACAATATCAGCGAGGAAGCGGCTTCCGAAAAGCTGTACACCGAGGGTCTGAAAATCTACTGTGCAATGGACGAAGAAATGCAAAACTATATAGAAGATGCTGCACAGAACATTGATAAAACCTATGATTCCGAGCTTCAGATTGGCTCAGTGCTTATGGGCTTTGACGGCAGGGTTATTGCTACCGTCGGAAGCTCAAAGAAAAAGACTCAGGCGCTTGAATGGGACAGAGCAACGCACTCATCGCTTCAGCCCGGTTCTTCAATCAAGCCGGTAATTGTTTATCCCTACGCTATAGACAACAAAATGCTTTACTACTCTTCGCTTGTAAAGGACGAGCCTGTTGACAACTGGAAAGACGTAAACGGTCAGCTTGTATCGGGACCTAACAACGCATACGGCAGTTATAACGGAGATATGCTCCTGCCCGATGCGATTGAAATTTCATCAAACGCAACAGCAGTTCAGACAATGAACTTAATCGGCGGTCCGTCGGTAGCCTATGAGCAGGCTGTTACAAAAATGGGATTCAAAAAGCTTTCCGAGGAGGACGCAGGAAATACGGGTGCTCTTTCAATCGGCGGTATGAACGGCGGTGTTTCCGTAAGAGAAATGGCTGCTGCATACAATTATATGGGCAACGGCGGTCTTTACTATGAGCCGTACACCTACTACTATGTAACCGACTCCGAGGATAATATTATTATTGATAACCGTGAATCAGTTCCCAAGCAGGCTTATTCCGCTGAAACTGCTTCAATTATGAACTGACTTTTAAGCTACAATATGACATACACTCAGCTCAGTCACACAGGC
>CAMBNE010000136.1 GCA_945868935.1 uncultured Clostridia bacterium | reverse complement strand
TGTGTTAATTTTATTTGTTTATAATTATTATAAGACTTATAGCTAACTTTAAGTCAATGCTTGTTTGAAATATTATATATAATTTATGGAAGTGAATATCAATGACATATTCAATCGGCGAGATGGCAAAGAAGCTTAATGTTGCTCCGTCTACCCTGCGTTATTACGACAAAGAAGGTTTACTGCCGTTTATGGAGCGAACAGAAAGCGGTATACGTATTTTCAAGGACAGCGACTACGAAATTTTGAAAATCATTCACTGTCTTAAAGCAACGGGAATGCAGATTAAGGATATAAAAGAATTTATCAATCTTGTAATGAAGGGTGACGAAAGCATTGACGCAAGGCTTGAACTGTTCAGGAAAAGAAAAGCCGAGCTGGAAAAGCAAATGGCAGATTTGCAGGAAACAATGGATACGGTCAACTTCAAGTGCTGGTACTATGAAACTGCTAAGAAAGCAGGCACAACTGACGTTCCTGACAGTATGACTGACAACGAACTGCCCGAAGATATGAGAAAAATAAGAGCAAAGCTAAAGAAATGATGCTGTAAATATCATATTGAAAATTGTTTGCCATACTTATATCTGTCAGCTGATTGTTTTTTGAAATCAGGTGTAAAATAATAAAATCAAAAAAATACAAATTTTTTCAAATTTAGTGTTGACAACTTAAAAATGCTATGATATAATAACACTCGTTGAGTTGAGAAATCAACAGAAAAAACAATAAATGCGAGTGTGCTGGAATAGGCAGACAGGCACGTTTGAGGGGCGTGTGTTTTACGACGTACGGGTTCAAGTCCCGTCACTCGCACCATAAAAAGAACAGGAGTTTTACTTCTGTTCTTTTTGTTTTACTCTATATCCAAAATACTTAATAAACAGGGAAAATCAGTAAATTAAATCTTATGATTTTCCCTGTTTTTTTACTTATATCAAGACTTTTCATTTAGTCAAAAAGAGAATCCATAAGGCTTTTTATTTTTTGCTTGCGCTTTTCGGTTTCATCTTTGTCGAGAAAATAGCTGTTTTCTTCAAAGCACAAAACGTCACCCTCTTTTATGTTTTTCGGGAGGGACTTTACTTCAAATGTTACGCAATCGCCGTTTTCACATTCTAAAACGGCTTTATCTTCTTCAATTCTGTCTACTGTGAATTTTTTCATATTTTATCCTGCTTTCTTAATTGACTGTTCACCGCATTTTACGGATATTGTTTTTCCGTCGGAGGAAAACACTACTGTTTTATCAATGTCTGTTCTGTAAATCTTGCAGTTAATCTCTTCAAGCAAATCAAGCGTTTCTTTGTGAGGGTGACCGTATGAATTATCCTCTCCTGCAGAAATCACCGCATAGGTCGGCTTTACTTCGTCAAGAAATTCTTCTGTTGTTGAGGTTGTGCTTCCGTGATGACCGACCTTTAATACGTCTGCGCTGATGTCGGCGGTGATTGTTTCAAGCTCCTCTTTCTCTGCGTCGCCCGTAAAAAGAAATGTGTTGTTTTTATAGATCAGCTTTATAACAGCCGAGCTGTTGTTGAGATTATCCTCATCAATTGTAACAGGTGCAACAACATTGATTGTGTAGTCGCTTTCTTCGGCAATTGTAAGTCCTGCCTTTGCAGAGGTTACTCTGAGTCCTTTGTCTGAAATTGATTCAAGCAGTTTTTCATAGGTCTTTGTATTTGCCGCTGCCTTTGGCATATAGACAGAGCCTATATCCATATTTCTTACAATATACGCCATTGAGCCGATATGGTCTGCGTGAGGGTGTGTGGCTACAAGATAATCAATTCTTGAATATCCGCAGTCGCCTATGTAATTTTTTATTCCCTCGCCGTGATAATTTTCTCCTGCGTCAATGAGCATAGTCTTTTCATCGGGAAGCTCGATAAAAATTGAATCGCCCTGTCCTACGTCAAGAAAATGAACATTGAGTATGTCTTTTTGCGGCTCAGTCGGTGTTTCACTGCATAATTCCCCACTGTCAGAGCACGAGCACAGAATAAGCAAAGAAAACAACAACAATAAAAAAGACAAAAAGCGGATTTTTACGCTGTGGTTTTGTTTCATATTATAACTCCGTTTATTTTGATATAATATATCTTAACATATAAAACCAAAATTTTAAAGTATTTTATTACTGACAAAAAACGGCAGACCTTTGTCCGCCGTTTTTTGCATACTATTTATTTTTAGAAGGATAATTAATACAAATCATCTGTCGGGATAATTCTGTACAAGGGTGCCTGTGAGTAGATTACCGGCTGGTCTGCGTGGAAAAATACTATTCCGTTTACTGGTGACTTAATTGTATCTACGGGTAATCCGGTATGTGGGTCTATAATCTCAGCAAGAGTATCGCCCTTTGTCACTCTTGTATTTACATCTTTATATCTTATGAATATTCCCGAAACGTTTGATTTTACGTTGACAAGTGTATGTCCTTCGATAAACTGTGAAACATATCCCTGATGACAGCTATACTCAATGATTTCGTTTTTATTAAGGAAGTTCAGAACTGCGTTAATCGCTTCTCTTGCGCTTGCAACGTCTATGCTGTCGGTTGCGTTGGTATATACGGAAAAAGCTTTTGTTTCCCACAACTGCCAGTTATAATTAAGCGTTGTTGTATCGTACGGTCTTGCTTCTCGCCTGAACACATAAGGCAATCCGAAATCCTTTGCAAGCTCTACGTTTTCAAAGCCTGTTTTCATCATTCTTACGTGAGGAATAAAGCTGCCCTGCATATAAAAGCTTGTAAACTGTATTCCGTATTCGTAGTCGTTTACGTTTTCAAACACTCCTGCGGCAATTCTCTGCGTCGTTTCACCGAGATTGTAACCCGGGAACATTCTGTTGATATCGGTATTGTCGGTTGACCAGAATCGCTTTGCGATATTCATTGAATAGCTGTTTGCTGTGGGCACTACCATAATGGACTTGTTTTCTTTGATTTTGCCTTGCTTTTCAAGCTGTCTGAAAATTTTAATGAGCTGAGAGCAGATGTAAACCTGCTGAACCTCATTGCCTCGTGTTGCTCCGACAATGCAGACGGATTTTTCGCCTTTACCGAACGAAAAGCCCTTTATGCGCATATTATCTCTGTAAACCGAGTCAAGCTCAAATAATAATTTTTCTTCCATTTTCCGCACCCCCTTAAGCAAGTATTCTCGCAATAAGCGAGCCTTCGGAAACAATAGGATATTCACGCAGAGTAAAGACGATTCCGTCGTTCTGTGCAAATATTGTTTCGTTTACTTCTCCTGTAAGAGGATTGAGAATTTTTCCGATGCAATCGCCCTTTTTGACATTTTTCCAGTGCTCGACAGAGGGCAGGAAAACACCTGAACTTCCAGCATTTATAAATGAAACCTCGCCGTCCTCGGAGATAATCGGAGTTTTGGGAGCAGCCGTTTCTCCGCTCCATATTCCGAGCTCTTTCATAAGGGCAAAAATTCCGTCAACAAGCTGGTCGCCGTAGTTTTTGGTTATGCGCATACCTACGCCCATTTCAACAACAAGAGTCGGTGTGCCGATACTGTTAAGCGAATATGCAAGCGTTGATTCAAGTACTGTTGCAGAGGAGTGAATCCATATATAGTCAACGTTGATAAGCTTTGCGTAAGGCACAAGAACATCACGTGAAAGCTCGTTTATGCGCACCTGCGGAATTTCCTTGAGGAAGATATTGCTTGCGTGAATGTCGATTACAACGTCGCTACCGATTAAATCGCCGATGATTTTTGAGGCGATATATTCGGGCATTGAGCCGTTTTCGGAACCGGGAAAAATTCTGTTCATATCAAGGTCAAATGCAGGTATGCCACGTGTTATTGAGTCAATTCCAAGGGGGTTGAGTGCCGGATAAACGTCGACAATTCCCTTTAAGGCAGAATAGTTTTCCTTGATTCTGCGCTGAAGCTCAAAGCATACGTACTGACCTTCAAGCTCGTCACCGTGAGTTCCCGTTACAATACTTATGCGTTTTTCGTTTCCGTTAAGACCGCTCTGAGGAATCAGACGGTTCTTTTTTATCATAAGTGTTTCGTCAATCGGCAAGCCGACTGATGCAATTGTCTGTATCATTTCACCCATCCTTTTATTTTTCTGTATTATACTTCTTCAACCGTTACCGATTCGGTCTGCAACTGACTGACAATTCCGTAAAACTTTCCTCGGATTACAGAGCAGTCGTTTGAATCTCTGCCGCAGGAAACCTTGATGTATTCATCATTAACAAGCTTGTTGTTGGTCGGGTCAAAGCCGTACCAGTAGCCGTTGCAGAGCACCTCTACCCAAGCGTGCGAAGCTCCCTCGCCGAGCATCATTCCCACAACATAGCGTGCAGGGATTTTTTCCATACGCAGAAGTGAAATCATAATATGTGCGTAGTCCTGACAAACGCCCTTGCCGATTGACAGAGCTGTTTCGGCACTTTCGTGAATGTCGGTTGCACCCTTTATGTAGCTGAACGTATAGTAAAGCGTGTGCATAATATGCAGTGCCTTGTCATATGTTCCCGAAAATTTGTCAAGCTCAAGGTTTTTATGATATTCATCAAGCTTTTCACCCGGTACAGTCAGCGGAGTCTGCACTTT
>CAMBNE010000135.1 GCA_945868935.1 uncultured Clostridia bacterium | reverse complement strand
AGCTTTTCATAATTATTGCAAATATCATTGTAATTCAAATCATACATAGAATATAGACCCTCTGTGTTATTTATTCGCTTTAATTCTTTCTAATTCTTTGCGCTCTTTATTGCTCATTATTCCAAATCCGCATACAGCAAATATCATTCCTAAAAACATTGCCAACAAAGTATTTTTAGAGATAATAAATGTAACAAAAAAAGCAAAAGCATATATGACCGCATTAAGCGAAAAGAATAAAATCCATCTTCTTTTATGTCTTTTATATTCCGGACTTTTTATCAACTTTAAGTTTTCCTCATAATCCTTTGGCTTTGCAACATGGACAATCTTGTATATAATCTTAGGAAAATCAATAAACATAATAAAAGCAACACATACACAAATAATAATTCCCATAAATAGCAAAGCTATATAATCAGGCATTTGCATCATTATTTACTCCTAACCACATCAATTATAGTTTTCGGCACAGAGGGATTTATCTGTGTTGTTACTATGACTGCCTGTACGGCTCATAATATTATCAAGCACCTTTTCTATGGTTGTTCCTGCCTTTAGGTGTATTTCAAAGCGTGTTTTATCCTCCTCGGGATATACCGTTATTTCCTTTATATATCGGTCAACAAACGCCCTGTCAATGTCCTCTCCGTCTATGTGAGCCTCGGCTGCTTTTAGAATCGCTTTGATGCTTGCAAGCTCCGATTTGATTTCTTTTTCGGTTTTGCTTTGTGCAGTTAGGGTATCAAGCTGTCGTTGTAGCTTTTCAATCTCCTTGTTACAGTCGGCAGTCATTTTAACGAAATCTTTATTAGTTATGTTTCCGTTTGAATTATGCTCAAGCAGCTTTGCCTTCATTTTTTCCTGAGTGATAATGCTTTGGTTTATTCTGCTTATCTCCTCTTGGTTTTCATTTGAGTCAAGCAATTCCGATACAAGCCTAAGCACACAGGCTGACAGCTCCTCAATATTTTGTTGTCCCGATTTGAATATATCCTCAATAATTGGCTTTATCTCGTCCTCATATATCGCTCGTGACGGGCAGGATTGAGTTCCGTTGTTTATTTTACCGGAGCATACCCATTTTGATTTTTTCTCACCGTTTTTTAAAACGGAGTCCTTTCGGTAATACGGCTTGCCGCAGTGAGCACATATTAACTTTCCTGTCAACAGGTTTTGATGTACTGTTTTGTGCTGTGCGGTTATTACATCTTGGCTTCGCATATACAGAACCTCGTTTGCTTTGTCCCATATTTCCTCGCTGACTATTGCCGGAACAGTTTCGCCGGTTTCATCCTTGTACATTACCCATTCTTCCTCTGGCAAGAATTTTTGCTTCTTTGTGAACAGGTCGGTTATTTTTACCTTGTTGCCCACATAGTAGCCCTTGTATTTCGGATTGCGAATGATGTTGCTCATCGTTGAGTGGGATAGCATTTTACCCTTGCTGTTTCGTATTCCTTTGTTGTAGAAATGCTTTTCTAATTGTTTCATACTGAAACGACCGGTGCCATACATTTCAAACAATTCTCTAATGAACTTTGCCTCTTCCTCATCTATCGTCAGCTTGCCGTTAGCCTTTCGGTAGCCGTACATATTGTCTGTGCCAAGCACAGTACCTTTTTTGATTGCCTGCTGATGACCGAAGCGAACACGGGAGGATATTTTTCTTGATTCGTCCTGTGCTAACGATGACATAATTGTCAGTCGCAATTCACTATCCTCATCAAGCGTGTTGATATTATCGTTTTGAAAATATACAGCTACTCCGTTTGATAGCAATTCACGAGTGTATTTGATACTATCAAGGGTGTTACGGGCAAATCTTGAAACCTCTTTTGTTATGATCAGGTCAAACAGTCCCGCCTTACCATCCTCAATCATTTCGTTGAATTGCTCACGCTTCGCAATTGATGTACCGGACAAGCCTTCGTCAATATATCCCTCAACATATTCCCAGTTAGGATTTTTCTCAATCAACTCGGTGAAATAGCTAACCTGGTTGTCAAGTGAGTTTAGCTGAACATTGAAGTCGGTGCTGACACGAGCATAGAAGGTAACTCTCAATTTCAAATTTTGAAAGCTTATATTTTCTCTTTTGATTTTTTCTCTTGTAGAATATATATCCATATTTTTACTCCTTTCGAAATGAACAATACCACAAAGGATTTTGCTTATCCAGATATTTATTCATTTTATTTTACTATGGCAGCAGCCCACTTTTCATTAGGGAACTGCTGCCAATTATTATTTTTGCGAAAACCTACGGTTGACCTCTTGAGTAATTTTAACCATAAGCTTTCTGTGGGTTCTTTCATCGATGGCATTTTCCTTCAGCAAAGTATTTGCAAAATGCTCCATCCAAAGCTCTGTGCTGATTCTGTCGTTACAGTTTTGAGTATTGATTTTATCTCCGCCTTTAGCAGTTTTTTCAATACTATTATTGCCATTCGTTCCATAATTTATTTTCCTTGTCGCCACTACGCAACAGTCCTAACTTAAATTACGGAATTGTCAACCCGGTAAAATCATCACTCCTTTCTTAAGCTTCAGCCAACGCCAAAGCCTTTACTGAAATATTTTTAGTTGTCATAATTAAATTTCCTTTCTGCCCGGCGATTGCTCGCCGGGACTTTTTAGTTACATTCCACCCATTACAGGACCCCAACCTTGATTATCATCTTCGTAATCATAGTCGTCCTCATCGTAATCTGTGGAGTTGTTTTTGCTTTCTTCAATAAGCTTTGCAAGTTCTTCCATACCGTAAGCAATAGCATCTGCGTTTTGCTTTGCTATGCGTTGGCGTTCTCTTAATTCCGGATCATCGGATTCTTCATCTATGATGTCAGCTGATGGAATATCCAAGCCACTGATATTAGATTGCTGATGATTTGAATCGCTAACATTATCACTGACGCTTTTATCATAGATTCCTTTGTCTTGCTTTTGACCGACTTGTCCAATGAAGTAATCTTGTCGCTCAGATTCCCAACCTGTGTTGATAGATCCTTCACTGTTTTCTTGTTCGCAGTGCTCTCTAACATATTGTTGGCTGAGTCTATCATCTGTACATTGGTGTCCAATACCTGAAGCAGTGCGTTCCATTGAGCTTTGTCTACTACCGTAACGGTTGCTCCTTGAGTCAGAACCTGCCGAGCTGATGAATTCTTGCTCTTGAGATTGTCGTAATTTGAACTCATTTTCCATGTTCTCCTTTAAATATTTTTCTTCGTGCAAGGTCTTGTCCCTGCATCTTTGTTTAGTGCCTATGATAGAGTAAGTAATATACTTTCTATCATCTGACCATAGCACATCGTAACCTAATTTATTCATTAGCCTAATAAAATCTTGCTTGTTACCTGCAAGCGTCATTACATAATCAATGTCACCTGCAAGCTTGAATTTCCAACTGTTTCCGTTTAATGCTGCACGATATTCATTAGAGCTTGGACTTTTTAATTTTGTCTTTTCGTACGGAGGAAGAATATCAACTCTGTATTTCAAACATATTTCATCACTGATTGCTCTTAACTCTTTAAGTGTATTAGGTCCTTGTCTTAATCGTTTGCCTGTTTCCAAATCAATTCCGTTGATAACAAAGTGATTGTGCAGATGATCTTTATCCAAATGTGTTGCTACAATTACCTCATTGTTCTTCCAAGCTCTCTCTGCAAACTCAATTCCGATTTGATGAACAAGGTCACGGGTAACATTATCATTAGGAGAAAAGGATTGATAGTAGTGATAAAAGTATCTATCCTTTTGTCCGTTACGATTGTCGGAAGGATATGCTTTCTTTGTTAACATAAATTCACTGTATGGATCAACAGATGTACAGTTAACACCTGAAACATATTTTCTGCCGTTTTTATCTATGACCTTCTTATCATCAGTACAGTAATCAAGAATTTGCTTTAGACCGTTTGCACATTGATAAGAGTTATTACTGAATCTAACTATTGGCATCGTAAATCTCGTTTAGCAATTTATATATTTCAGCTAACTCTTTGTTAGTGTCGGATAAATCAAGCACTCTTATCACGCCACTGTTTGCTTTGGCGGTTAACTGATTTAGATTTGTACCGATGCGCTTCAGTTCACGAACAACAGGCTTTAAATCAATCGGCGCCTTTATCTTTGCTCTACTCGTGCATTTGATAATGAATTCATTTGTTGGTAATCCCGACTTAGCGACTTTATCCAAAATATTCAGTTTTTCGTTTTCAGTTAGCCTAATGACTAACTGTTTATCTCGTTTTCTAATGTATTTATTACCTCCTTAAAAAATTCGTTTTTTTTACTTACTTTCTTTTTTCGCAAAAAGAAAGTAAGTGGTTCCGGGCTTCTGCCCGTAATAAAGGTGTTCGGCGGAACGCCGAACGCTCTGCTTGCCTCAGCTAAAGCTGAGCAAAAATGATGCAATTCCTATGGCAAAATATATATGCAGTTATTGCTCCAAAAACTGTTGCAAAAGGCTCTCTCAATCGGCTCACAAATCGTCTACAATCGAGTTTCATGTTTTAGCCGATTACTTTGCTTATGTTCAATATTCAATTTTCAAGGTGCTTTATATTCTTTTTGTCAGGTATCCTGACGAGACCTTACCAAGTTTTTTCGACTG
>CAMBNE010000134.1 GCA_945868935.1 uncultured Clostridia bacterium | reverse complement strand
GCTTATTGAATATCTGCGTCAGATTTTCGGCTTGAAAATTCCAAATCTCGACCCTCTTCCGCTTGATGAGCACGGCACAAATCTTCCGCTTGTTTTCAACACCATACGCAACGCCGTTATGGATAAAAAACGGTGGAATATAGAAAACCTTGCGTTTCTGGGTTTGTTCTCGTTCGGTCAGTTTGTTATGTGGAATGACTTGCACAACCGTTCGGATGAATTGAAGTCAAACAAGGTTGTATCAAGCCTTATTGACAAAAAGCTCAACTGGACATCTGAGCCGTCCGACGTAACGATTGATAACCTCGACAGCAGGCTTTCGCCCGACCAAATGGCTGTTCCGCTGAGCGCAGACTCTTCGCAGATGCTTGCAATTTACTCAGCCGCAACAAACAACAGCTTTGTTCTGCACGGTCCGCCCGGAACGGGAAAATCGCAGACAATTACAAATATGATTGCAAACGCCTTGTATCAGGGCAAATCCGTTCTTTTTGTTGCAGAAAAAATGGCAGCTCTCAACGTTGTGCAGAAACGACTTGCCTCAATCGGACTTGACCCGTTCTGCCTTGAGCTACATTCAAACAAGACCAACAAAAGCAGTGTGCTGTCACAGCTTAACAACTCGCTTGAGGTCGGCAGAATCAAATCACCCGACGATTACAAAGCCACAGCCGAGCGACTGCACGCAATGAGGGCAGAGCTCAACTACATAATAGAGGGACTGCACTGCAAACGCAGATTCGGAAAATCTGTTTATGAGGCTGTTGAAATTTTTGAATCGGAAAAAGAGCATAAAAATGAAATTATATTCAGTCAGGAATTTCTTTCAAATGCAGACGAAAAGCACATTGAGGAATGGACTGACCTGATAAAAAAATACGTTGTAGAGCTGAAAAGCACTGCAAACTTTGCCGACCATCCGCTTAAAAGCATAAGCCTTACCGAGTATTCAATTGATTTGCGTGAAAGCATCAGGCAAAGTCTTAACGAGCTTATCGCAGACTTGCCCTCTGCTAAGGAGTCGTTTGACCTTTTAGCTGAAAAAGTCGGAATAAAAAACAAATCAGATATTAATACTGTTCTGAAAATCTTAAAAATCAACGAGCTTATGCTCGACAATACAGCGATAATTCCCGAGTTGTTAAGGTCGGAAAACTTTGATAATACGGTATCTCAGCTTAAAGGATTTTGCTCTGACGGAATTAAATATTCGCAGATTTACAAGGAAATTTCGGATAATTTCGATTTGAGAATACTTGATTATGACGTTGACAGAGCCGTTTTGCAATGGAGAGAGGCTCTTGCAAGCTGGTTCTTGCCGAAGATAATCAAAAAGTCAAAGCTTAAAAAGGAACTAAAGCTTTACTGCAAAAATCCCGATACAATCAACGATACGACTATCACTCAGAATTATGACAAGCTGACAGAATTAAAAACGCTGAAAACGAAAATTGAGTCTGCTAATATTCTTAATTCTCCTACAGAAATTATAAACGGTATTCAGACGGACTGGAATAACCTTAATTCTTCTATAGAAAAAACCGTTGAACTGCACAACGCAGTTTCGGACCTTGCACCTAACGAAAAAACGCAGATTATAAACTCTCTGCATAATTCAGTTTTCACTTCAGACAGAAAAGCAAAATGTGAAATCCTCAGAAAATATATTGAGAAATGGACTTCGTTGAGCAATCTATGTAAGTTAAACAAGTCGGTTGAAAACAGTGATAATTGGCTTGCTGACTTAAACGCTTTTCTTACAAAGCTGAGTGATAATATCAACGAGCTCGGTCAGTGGACGTCGCTTAACAGAATTACCGAGGAGCTTAACTTAAACGGACTTGAAAACGTTACACAAGCCGTAATGCAGGGCACTGTATCACCTGAGCAGGTTGAAAAATCATTTAACTGCAACCTTTATTATGCACTTATCTTAGCAGAGCTGAACAGTGACGAGCGCTTAAAGACTTTCAGAGGAAATCAGTATGAGGAGCTGATTGCGCAGTACCATAAGCTTATTGATAAATTCCGCTCACTTACAATTCAGGAGCTTGTTGCAAAGCTTTCTGCCGAAATTCCCGTAAGCGGAAAAATCAGCTCGTCATCTTCGGAAATAGGAATCCTGAAAAGGGCAATCAAGAGCAACGGCAGAATGATGTCAATTCGAAAGCTGTTCAACGAAACTCCGAATCTGCTCAGACGGCTCTGTCCCTGTATGCTGATGAGTCCGATTTCCGTTGCGCAGTACATAGACCCGTCTTTTCCGAAATTTGACCTTGTAATATTCGACGAAGCCTCGCAGATTCCGACGTGTGAGGCGGTGGGCACTATCGCAAGGGGTAAAAACGTTGTAGTAGTAGGCGACCCCAAGCAGTTACCTCCGACGAGCTTTTTTGCATCAAACAGAATTGACGAGGACAATATCGAAAACGAGGACCTTGAAAGCCTGCTTGACGACTGTCTGGCTGTTTCTATGCCACAGGAGCATCTTAAATGGCACTACCGTTCAAGGCACGAAAGCCTTATTGCCTACAGCAATATGCAGTACTACGACAACAAGCTTTACACCTTCCCCTCACCTAACGACCTTGTTTCACAAGTAAGCCTTGTTCATATTGACGGCTATTACGATAAGGGCAGAACAAAGCAGAACAAATCAGAGGCTGTTGCGGTGGTAAATGAAATCATCCGCAGGCTGAAAGACGAAAATCTCAAAAACGACAGCATCGGCGTTGTTACATTCAGCGCAGTTCAGCAAAATCTTATTGACGATATGCTTTCGGAGGAATTTGCAAAATATCCCGAGCTTGAGGAGGAAAACAAAAACTCTGCCGAGCCTTTGTTTATTAAAAACCTTGAAAATGTTCAGGGTGACGAGAGGGACGTTATTCTCTTCTCAGTCGGCTACGGTCCCGACAAGGAGGGCAAGGTATCAATGAACTTCGGACCACTTAACCGTGACGGAGGCTGGAGAAGACTTAACGTTGCAATTTCAAGAGCGAGAAAGTCAATGATTGTTTATTCAACGATTACGCCTGAGCAAATTGATTTGTCACGCACACGCTCAGACGGTGTTGCAGGACTTAAGGGATTCCTTGAATTTGCAGGCAAGGGCAAAAATATTATTACGCAAAAAGCAAATAGTATGTCCAAAGAAAAGGACACTCTTATTGAAGAAATTTCAAAGGAAATTGAAAAGCTCGGATATGAAGTCAAGCGCAACATAGGATATTCGGAATACAAAATGGATATCTGCGTTGTGAATCCGCAAAACAAGCAGACGTATGTTCTCGGAATTCTGCTTGACGGCAAGAATTGCAAAAACTCCGCTACCGCCAAGGACAGGTTTGTTCTACAGCCCGACATACTTACGGGACTCGGCTGGAACATTATGCGTGTATGGACGCTTGACTGGCTTGACAATCCGCAGAAGGTTGTTGACAGCATAGCAGAAGAAATAAACAATCCTGTTGAAAACAGTGAAAAAAATACTGTTCATACCACCACAGTCAAGATTAAGCCCGACGTTGTAAAATTTGAAAAGCTTGATATGACGTCACCCGAAAATTCTGTTTCAAGAAGGCGCAGTTATCAACCGTTCATTATTAAGCAGTGCGGTACTGCCGAGAATTTTTACGAGCCGCAGTCAAGAAACAGGATACGCAGTCTTATGATAAGCATAATTGAAACGGAGGCTCCCGTCAGCAGAAAAGCTTTGTTTAAAAAGGTTTTATCTGCTTGGGGTATAACCCGTTCGGGCAACAAGGTTGAGTCAATTCTCGACACTGTAGTAACCTTTGTTGACAAAACCGAAACTGTTGATAACGGTAACATTTTTTACTGGAATAAAAATCAGAATCCTGTTGAATACTGTGTTTACCGAGTTGATGACCAAAGCGACTGTAAGAGGAGCATTGACGATATTTCTTCGTATGAAATTCTCAACGCAGTGATTGAAGTGCTCAGCGAGCAGATAAGCCTGCACACAGACGACCTTGTTAAAGAAACGGCAAAAAAACTCGGCTATTCAAGAACAGGTACGCTTATCGACTCCACCGTAAGAAACGCCGTTATGCTTGGACAGCAGAACAATATTCTTAAAATCAGCGATGACAAGGCATCGCTATGCTGAAAAAACTAAAAAATCGAATCTTTCTCTTTTTGGAGTAAAGTTCGGATTTTTTATTTACCTGAATATAGATTATCATATATCTGATATATTTTAAGCAAAAAACTGACAAAAGGATTTAAATTTAAGAATCCGTTTGTCAGTTTTTGTAATGAAATAATATAATAAAATTTTCTTGTATAATTAAAAACTATTTTCCGCTTTCAAATACATACAGATACAAATCTTCAAGGGTTGGTTTTACGGGTTGTATTTTATAATTCTCGGGCGGATTGTCGGTTACGGTGCGGACGATGATTTTATCATCATTATGGCAGAGGTTTGAAACTTTGTAGTTGTCCTGAAAATATTTAAGATTTTCTTTGTCCGTTTCAATCTCAAATACCTTGTTTTCAATCTCTTTTATGAGATTGTTGCAGGTGTCGTGCGACACGAGAAGACCGCTTTTTAAAAGTACAATTTCCTTTGCGATAAACTCAATGTCCGACACAAC
>CAMBNE010000133.1 GCA_945868935.1 uncultured Clostridia bacterium | reverse complement strand
TTCATCATATGACATAGGCGGAATTATCGGGTACGGAGAATGCAGTATTACAAACGGCTATAATACAGGAAATTTGAATAGTATCTGGGATGGCGGATACCCATCAATTGTATTTAAAGGTGCGGCAATAGGCTATGCCGGTTCTACGAGTACAGAAATCAAAAACTACTACTATTCCGATGCAGCCTTAGTGTTGTGTCAAGGTGCAAATGTTACAATCGAAAACACAGGAGTTAAAACAGCCGAGCAGCTTGCAAGCGGAGAGGTAACATATCTGCTCAACGGTCAGACGAGCGATGGCTACCTTGCCTGGGGACAAATGCTTGGCATTGAAGAAACACCTGTTTTCTCAAGTGAAACAGTATATTACGGCACAAACTGCGCAGGGGAGAGCTTGTATTCAAACCTGCCGGTTACAGCAGATCATCATTTTGTTTCCCTTGACGGTAAGTGTTACATCTGCGGAGCATATCAGGACGAAATGAGCGCACTCTATGGCTACAGCGCAACGCTGGGCGGAAATATCGGCTTGAACTTCATAATGGAAATTGATGAGGAATACCGGAATGATGATACAAGTATGAATTTCTCGGTTATCTATAACGATTCCGAAACCGATGAACAGAAGGAGCTTTACACTCAAAGCGTACCCTTTAAAGATGCAAAGGTAATTACTGTTGACGGCAAAAATTACTATAAATTCACCTGCAATACAGCCGCAAAGGAAATGACCTGCGCAATTAAAGGACAGCTCGTAAACGGCGACAAGCAGGGAACAGAGTTTACTTCCTCGGTTGCCGATTATGCATACTCCTTGCTTTATTCGGAAAACGCTACGGACAGTACACAAAAGCTTATAAAGGCTATGCTCAACTACGGCGCATATTCACAGGAATATTTTAAATTTTACACAGACTACCTTGCAAACTGCGATTTATCGGATGAGGAAAAACAGCTTAACGAGTACTATGCGTCCGATTATTCTTATTACAAGTCAGAATACAAGCAAATCAATGAAAACACCGACATAGGTTATTACGGCAGCAGTCTTGTGCTTGAAGCAAATACAGAAGTTAAGAATTACTTCACCTTTGACAGCACAAAGACGAATTTTGATGACATAACCTATACCTGCACCGACAGCTCGGGAGAAGAATATGAGGCTGATATAGAGTCAAAGCAATGGGGAGATAATGGATTCTATGTGAAGATAACAGATATTCCTCCGCATTTGTACAGCAAAAGATTAACTGTCACCGTAAGTGCAGGAGGAGAAGAGCAGTGCAGTTTAAGCTTCACACCAATCAGCTATTTCTATTCTGTGCTTAATGCTTATCCCAAGGACGACGGAGTACACGACAGCCTGAGAAATGTTGTAAAAGCATATTATAAGTACGTTCTGGAAGCATATGGGTATAAAGTTAATTCATAAAACTGATAAATAATTAAGGAGATAATGAAAATGGAAAAAGAAAAATATACAAGAGCAGAAATGCAGATTACAGAATTTGAAACAGAGGATGTTATTACAACAAGCGCACCCGTACTTGAAGATAATGAACTTCCGATTATGTAAACAAAAAACAACAAAAATATTGCAGCCGCACTGTTCGGAAATCATTTTTTGTGTTATATTTTTTATCAAAAAATATAAGGAGTGAGGGTATGTTAAAAAAGAGGTCTTTTTTTGCAGTTGTATTAATAATTATTCTGACTTTAGGTGTATTCCTGTATATGGTCACATCCTGTGGGAGCTACTCGGTTTACATCCCTGAAAATTATATAAGCGATTTGTCTGATATTAAGGTTGCATATTCTCAGGACGGAATAGTTAATCACAGCGAGCCTGTTTATGATAACGGGTATATAAGGATAACCTTTAATTCGCTGAATCAGGGTAAAACGGAAGCTGAAATTTATGCTCTCAAAGATGATGATGTTCAGTCCAAATACTCACAGTTTGTCGATTTAAGGGTAAACGCATTCAACATACTGACTAACGGCAATTATCATGACAACCTTTTGCAGGATATATCGGGTTATCCTGTATTTTACATTGCAGGTGCGCTGTTTTTCGGCATAATGGCTGTATATATGATTATCCGTTTCAGAAAAAGTCTTAAAAAGAATTTATACTCTTACAGCACCGTTTTTGACTGTTCGCTGATGATAGTTTTTGTCGGATTGGCAATTTTATTTATTGCTTTGTCTGTATTCCTGCTTATTAATTACCGTGAATATCAGCTGTCAAGAATCCACTACCTGACCACAGTAATAATGCTCCTTACAATTCTTTTTTCAACTCCGTTTGTTTTGCTTTATTCATTATCAATGACAGTCAGCAATATTTCACTGATTCGCCACGAGGGTTTTCGTGTTGCAAACGCTTTAGGAATAATTATCAGCGCTGTTATGACTTTAGGAGTATTTGTTTGCATTATTGTTCCGTTCAAATTCATTATTATAGACAGGAATTCCCATATCGTTTACTCAATAATATGTGCTCTCTATGTTTTTTCAGAGGTACTTTTACTTGGAACAAAAATATGTGCATTAAAAGCTGCAAAGCATAAGCCCAAGTATGATAAAGATTATATTATTATTCTCGGCTGCGGAATAAGAAAAGACGGAACATTACTGCCCCTTTTAAAAGGAAGAGTTGATAAGGCGATAGAATTTTACAATGAGCAATTACAGGCAACAGGCAAAAAAGCCGTGTTTGTTCCCTCGGGAGGTCAGGGCAGTGATGAGATAATCTCAGAAGGCGAGGCAATGCAGCGTTACCTTCTTGAACAGGGAATACCAAAGGAGCAGATAATGCCTGAAACTAAGTCAACAAACACCTTTGATAATATGAAGTTTTCAAAGGAGCTGATTGCCGACAGTAATGCAAAAGTTGTATTTTCAACTACTAACTATCATGTTTTCAGAAGCGGTATTTTTTCAGCTCAAGCAGGACTCAACGCTGAGGGAATGGGCAGTAAAACCAAGTGGTATTTCTGGCCTAATGCATTTATCAGAGAATTTATAGGCTTGATTGTAAGTCAGAAGAAAAAAATCATTGTTCTTGCTGTTCTGACATTGCTGATTATTGTTGGCACGGCATTACTGATAGCGTAATATATTTAATATTGTACAATACTGAATAGGAAGCGCCAAAGCTTTATTGTGGTACTGCCTTATTATGGTGTGCTTGACACGCATTCTAAAAATGATAATTAAATAGTCACAACAATTTACCCTGCAATTATGTTTTACTTGCAGGGTGATTTTATGTTCTGAAAAAACTCAATTGAGTTATAGGATGCATCTTCCAAAATAGGAGAGAGTAGATTATCAGGGATATTAAAAGTAAAGAAAAGAATAAAAGGTTAAAAAGTATATATTTTTTTGCTACCGCAGTGCAGAAAGCATTGCGGTATTTTTTACTCCTGTTGCTCTTTGAAAAATAAATATCAGCACATCAGATACATTCCTTCTGCTGCCCATTAGGACAAGCCACATGAGCGAACACCTTAACAGGTCTTCAGGACTCAGACATTGAAGGGCAAATTCAATGACGGCGATGACAGGCAGAAGGGACAATGATACTTCCGTCCAGTCATAGCTCGAGAGTGATAAACCCGTCGCAAGCAATGAGGGATATTGAGGATAAATACCAACCAAAGCAAGGCGGTTTAATATTCGGAGAAATCCCAGTGCCTAAGTAACAGAACATTATACGTCTTACAGATATTCAACCCAATGTGCCGACAAAGGTGTTATATATGTAAACTTCCTTGCAAAACGATTGATATAAGACAGCAGGTAGCAACTGTGCCTTGCATAGCTGTTGCCTGCCTTAACAAAAAATAATTATAGATTGGAGAGTTATATATGATAGGTTTTATTATTGGATTATTCATAGGTGCGTTCATAGGTGTAGCTGTTATGTGCTTATGCACCGTTGCATCCAAAGCAGATGAAGAAATTGAGAAACATAAGAACAACAAGGAATAAATTATTCTAAGGAGATTGTCAAGTTGGAAAATACAACTGCAAAAAAGAATTCTGCATTTTATTACAGTGTGAATATGCTCCGTATGCTTTTATCTATGGAGCTTATAACCGATGATGAATACGAAAAAATTGTCAGTATCAGCGCAGAATACTATGATGTTGAAAGAATATATATTTAATCAGTAAAAATTCGGATATTCGCTGGATTGTCTTGAACTCATGTGATATTGTACTGTTACAAAAAAGCAGACTAAACTGCGGAAAGGAGATATAATGAATATTACGAAAATTACAACAGATAAGCAAAGACCGTAAAACTTATATATGAGAGATATCTGATGGGTGACAGCTTGGTCGGTATAGCAAAGAGATTAGAAAAAATGAACATATTAAGCCCATCGCGAAAAGAAAAGTGGCAGAGTTCAACTGTGCGTTCAATCCTAACCAATGAAAAGTACAAGGGCGACGCAATTATCAACAAAACATATATTACGGATTGTCTGTCAAAAAAGGTTAAGATTAATAACGGAGAACGACCCAAATATTATGTTGAAGATAATCACCCGGCAATCATAGACGCAGGTACTTTCGGCAGAGTTCAGGAAGAACTCGCACGGCGAACAAGCA
>CAMBNE010000132.1 GCA_945868935.1 uncultured Clostridia bacterium | reverse complement strand
TCCCATTATAATACCAGCCTTTCATATCAATATATTAAAATTAGTGTGTAGTCTGATTATTAATTATGCATATTATAACACTGTTTATTACAATAATCAACAGTGTTATTTACCATAAAATCTCAGAATTGACGACTTTCTTTCTATGAGTTCATTGAAACGGTCTACATATTCATACGGATATTTAAAATTGAATATACGCTCAAGGTAGTCGGTTTCATTATTTTTCAACTTTGTAACACCGCCTGAGCCGCAGGCAAGAATCGTGTGGGTTTCGTCCATAACATAAACGTTGTAAAGACTTTCAAAGCCTTTTTTTGACCATCCGACATTCTCAAGATTTCCGACCATTCTGCTCTGACGGTACATATAGTCCGGTATGTATCCATCAGCGGTCAGTGTTTTTTGAGTATATTCAAGCATTTTTCCTGCTGTTTCGGCATCTTCTCTGTTAAGAGTTGTGCCGATATTTGTAAGCGTTGAAGCACGCTTCATACAAAGCGTATGTACGGTTATACATTCGGGAGATAATGCACGTATACTGTCAAGAGAATTTACAAAGCTTTTTAAAGTATCCGTCGGAAGTCCTGCTATCAAGTCGGTATTGATATTGTCAAAGCCGCATTTTCTTGCAAGCTCAAAAGCGGTAAAAAACTGTTCCGAAGTGTGCTTTCTGCCGATTTCTTTTAATACATTATCATTTAAAGTCTGCGGATTTATGCTTATTCTGTCAACTTTATTTTCTTTTAAAGCACAAAGACGTTCTTTATCAATAGTGTCGGGGCGACCTGCCTCAACAGTAAATTCCCTGCAAGTTGACATATCAAAACTGTTTCTGACTGTTTTCAGCACTCTGTCAAGCTGCTCTGCATTAAGCGTTGTGGGAGTTCCTCCGCCGAAATATATTGTTTCAAGCCTCAATCCGAGGTCGGACGCAATTTTTGCAGTTGCCTTGATTTCTTCACAAAGAAGCTCAGTATACGGCTCAATCAGCTTTTTGGCACGTTCAACTGATGACATTACAAAGGAACAATAACTGCACCTTGACGGGCAGAAAGGGATTCCTACGTAAAGACTGAACGATTCGGGACGTGAAAGGTCAAGAATTTTCTTTTCATTTTTCTCGGTCGTTTCGGCAAGCCTGAGCTTTTCGGGGCTTACATAAAATTCATCGTTAAACTTATTTTGTGCTCCTTCTTCGCCGAGTTCTTCGCACAAACGTCTGAAAAGCTTTACGGGACGAACGCCTGTAAGTACTCCCCAAGGTTGTGTATAGCCCGAATACTGACATAAAAGCTTATAGAGAAGCTGTGCAGAGGTAAGCTCGTTATCGTCGGTTTTATCGGCAACAAGCGATTTCTGAAAATTATTTATTGACACTTCAATTTTAACTTTATCGGATACTTCGGTATAGATATAAGGTTGCTCTACCGAATCAAATGTTTTGAAAACATTGATTTTTTCATTCGGAAAAAACAGCCTTGTAAGGTTTTCAAGTTCAAACCAGAAGTTGTGATTTTTAACGTATAAATTCATATTACAGCGCCCTCATAAGAGGATTGTATTTTCTTTCGTGGTCAAGTGTTGAAAGCGGACCGTGACCGGGTATTACACGGTAGTCACCCGAAAGGTTTTTAAGCCTTAAAATTGAGTTATACATATCGCTGTTGCTTCCCGTCGGCAAATCCGTTCTGCCGTAGGATTCGCAGAAAAGCGTATCGCCGCTGATTAATGTATCATCAAAAATAAAGCAACCGCCTCCGCTTGTGTGACCGGGAGTCTGTATATAGGTAATTTCGGTTTCGCCGAGCATAAAGGTTTCGTTGTCCTTTAAGAGAATATCGGCTGAAAAAGCAGGTAAATCTATATTGTGATTAACGCTTAAATTAAGAGAAGGTGTTGATAAAAATTTATTTTCCTTTTCACCTGTCACAATTTTTGCATTAAACATGTCTGCAAGCTGTTTTGCATAGCCTATATGGTCATAGTGACCGTGAGTAAGCAAAACATATTCAAGCTTTCCGCCGTCTTTTTCAATCTGCTCTATAAGCTCATCGGATTTTTCACCGGGGTCAACTACGGCTGATTTTCCGGTTGCTTTGTCAACGAGATAACTGCAGTTTGTTGCAAGAAAAGTTACGTTATATACCTTTACTTCAATCATTTTTTCAAGTCCTTAGAGTTAATTTCAATTGTTACAGGTCCGTCATTTGTAAGCGAAACCTGCATATCTGCACCGAAAACGCCCTTTTCTACACGTGAAATTCCGTTATCGGTCATTTTTTTGCAGAAATATTCATAAAGCGGCTCGGCAGTTTCGGGACGTGCGGCAGAAATAAAGCTTGGACGGCGTCCGTGAGAGCAGTCAGCGCAAAGAGTAAAGTTTGAAATCACAAGCACACCGCCGCCTACGTCGGTAAGGGAAAGATTCATTTTATCGTTTTCATCGGTAAAAATCCGAAGTCCCGATATTTTGGCGGCAAGCACCTCGGCATCACGCTGTTCGTCACCGTTTTCAACTCCGAGCAGAATTAAGAATCCTTTTTCAATCTCACCGACTGTTTTGTTTTCAATATCAACACGTGCATTTGACACACGCTGTAGAATTGCTTTCATATTATAACCTCTTTATTTCCTCGATTCCGTTTATATCGGAAAGCTTTGAAATAACACCACGCAGGTGATTACGTCCCATAACGTCGATTGTTGCGGTTACAACCGCCTTGCCGTCCTTAAGCTCTCTTGAATTCAGCGAATGAATAAAGATGTGCATATTTGAAAGCTTGATTGTAACATCGGCAAGAAGTCCTGTTCTGTCTGCTGCGGTAATCTGGAGAGTACTGCGGAAAGCCTCGCCTACCTCGTCCTCCCAGTAGCAGGACACCCAGCGTTCAGGCTCTTCACTCTTTGAAATATCTTTCGGAACATTTGTGCAGCTGCGTTTGTGGATTGAAACTCCGTAGCCTCTTGTAATATAACCGATTATATCGTCACCCGGCAGAGGATTACAGCAGTTGGAAAACTTTACAAGCACATCGTCTGCACCCTCAATTACAACGCCCGAGGTTGCCTTGTTGCGCTTTACGGGAGCCTGAGGAACAGAAATTTCCTCAATATCTACAGCGTAGGTTTTCTGGTACTCCTCTTTAAGTCTGGGCATTATCTTCCAGAGCTGAACACCGCCGTAGCCGATTGCAGCATAAAAATCGTCAAGCGTATTATACTGCTTTTTAACCATAATCTTTTTAAGAAATTCAGGGAATTCTTCTTCGGTAAGGTTAATTCCGTGACGTTTGAATTCACGTTCAAGCATCTGCTTGCCTTCAACGATATTTTCGTCGCGCTTTTCGTTTTTATACCACTGGCGGATTTTTGACTTTGCAGAAGCCGTTTTGCAGATATCAATCCACGACTTATTTGGATGCTCTTCCTTCTGCGTGATAATCTCGCAGATTTCGCCTGTTCTGAGCTTATAGTCAATCGGCACAATTTTGCCGTTTACCTTTGCTCCGACCATCCTGTGACCTACCTGAGTATGAATGATGTAGGCAAGGTCAATTGGAGTCGAACCACGTGGAAGATTAATTACGTCGCCCTTAGGTGTGAACACATAAACGTCGTTTTCCTCAAAATCGTTGCGGATATTCTTGGCAATATCTGTTGCATCTTCAGCCTCAAGCTGGTCGAGAATCATACTTTTTACTTTTTCAATATTCTCCTGAAGCTTATTGCCTTTTTTACCGCCGCCCATTCCGAGCTTGTATTTCCAGTGTGCGGCGATTCCGTATTCGGCTGTGTAGTGCATTTCCCAAGTTCTTATCTGAACCTCAAAGGGAATTGCTTTGTTGTCGAGAACGGTGGTATGAAGCGACTGGTACATATTGGGCTTGGGCATTGAGATGTAGTCCTTGAAACGGTTTGGAATCGGCTTAAAGATATCGTGAACCACACCAAGAACATTGTAGCAGTCGGGCACTGTGTCTACTATTACACGAACGGCAAAAACATCGAAAATCTGGTCGATTGTTCTACCCTGCATAAAGGTCTTGCGGTAGATGCTGTTTATGCTTTTTACTCTGCCGCTGATGTATATATTTTTAATTGTATTTTGCGTCTTTTCAAGAATCTGATTTTTTATTGATTCAATAAATCTATCCCTGCCCTCTTCGTTCATCAGAAGAGCATCCTCGATTTCTTTGTATCCCACAGGGTCAAGGTACTGCAAGGAACGGTCTTCAAGCTCGTCTTTGACGGTTTTGATACCGAGGCGGTGAGCAATCGGTGCAAAAACCTGCATATTCTCAAGCGACTTATCCCTGCGCTTCTGCTCAGGCATACAGTCCATTGTGCGCATATTGTGAAGTCTGTCGGCAAGCTTTATGATGATTACCCTGATGTCATCAGCCATTGCAATAAGCATTTTACGGATATTTTCAGCTTGCTGCTGTTCACGGGTAGAATAAGGAATTTTTGAAATTTTAGTTACGCCGTCAATCAGCTTTGCAACATCACTGCCGAACTGCTTTATGATTTCATCAAGCATTACGGGTGTATCCTCAACAACATCGTGCAAGAGTGCACCGCAGATTGAATCGGTGTCCATACCGAGCTCGGCTACTATGCAGGCAAC
>CAMBNE010000131.1 GCA_945868935.1 uncultured Clostridia bacterium | reverse complement strand
AATAATTTCTGAATACCAGTATTATGCACCTACAAACAAAGAACCTAATCAGACTGTTAAAGACGCTGTATCATACATATTTGATCAGAATGGCTCAGCCGTACAGCACAGAATACTCTGTTTCTATACCGGCTCAAGTAATTGGCACGAAACACAGAATTTCATTGTAGGCTGCGGAAATGTAAGATTTTTCGATTTAAATGCATAATTGAGTATTAAATATCTGTAAAAATCAAGTGTTTTTCTAAAAAAACACTTGATTTTTTTCTTTTATATGGTATAATATATAAGCATTTCGCACGCTGATGCTTGTCGGCAGGGTGGCATAATTGCTTATTGCGCCGATAAAATCAAGGCACAGCGGAGGTTTTAACCTAAGGAGGAAATAAAAAATGGCAGTAGTTTCTATGAAACAGCTCCTGGAGGCCGGCGTACACTTCGGTCACCAGACAAGAAGATGGAACCCTAAGATGGCAGAGTACATCTTCACAGAACGTAACGGTATCTACATCATCGACCTTCAGAAGAGCGTTAAAAAGCTCGAGGAAGCTTACAACTTTGTTCGTGAGATTTCCGCAGAAGGCAAGAACGTACTTTTCGTAGGTACAAAGAAGCAGGCTCAGGATTCCGTTAAGGAAGAGGCAGAACGTGCTGGTGCTTACTATGTAAACGCAAGATGGCTCGGCGGTATGCTTACAAACTTCTCAACAATCCGCAGAAGAATTGCTCGTTTAAAGCAGCTTCGTGCTATGCAGGAGGACGGCACATTTGACCTTCTCCCCAAGAAAGAAGTTATTAAGCTCAACCTTGAGATTGAAAAGCTTGAAAAGTTTATGGGCGGTATCAAGGATATGACAGAGATGCCCGGCGCACTCTTCATCGTTGACCCCAGAAAAGAAAGAATTGCAGTTTCAGAAGCTAAAAAGCTCAATATTCCGATTGTTGCAATCGTTGATACAAACTGCGATCCCGATGAAATTGACTATGTAATTCCCGGTAATGACGACGCTATCCGTGCAGTAAAGCTTATTGCAGGCGCAATGGCTAACGCTGTAATCGAAGGCAGAGAAGGTCAGATGGGTGCAGCTGCTGTTGAAGAAACAGAAGAAGAAACAGCTGAATAATTATAATTTTAAATTACTTTTCGAAAGGATGTATTCATAATGGCAGCATTTACAGCTCAGGATGTAAAAGCACTCAGAGAGAAAACAGGCTGCGGCATGATGGACTGCAAAAAGGCACTCACAAATGCTGACGGCGATATGGATAAGGCAATTGACTTTTTAAGAGAACAGGGTCTTGCTAAGCAGGCTAAAAAGGCAAGCAGAGTAGCTGCTGAAGGCGTTGCATACGCTTGCACAAGCGATGATCTTTCTGTAGGCGTTGTAATCGAAGTTAACGCTGAAACAGACTTCGTTGCAAAGAACGATTCATTTATGGATTTTGTTAAGGCTTGCGCTGAAACAGTTATGAAGCAGAATCCTGCTGATGTTGAGGCTCTTCTTGCTCTTCAGGCTGAAGGCACAACACAGACTGTTGCTGAGCTTTTACAGGAGAAGGTTCTTACAATCGGCGAGAACATTCAGATTCGTCGTTTTGAGCGTATGGAAGGTGCTTGCGTTGCTTACGTACACGCAGGCGGTAAAATCGGTGTTCTTGTAAACTTCGACACAGACCTCGCTTCAAATCCCGAATTCGTTGCTTACGGCAAGGACGTTGCAATGCAGATTGCAGCTCTTAACACACAGTATCTCACAGAGAAAGATGTTCCTGCTGATGTTATTGAGCATGAAAAAGAAGTTATGCGCCAGCAGGTAATCAACGAGGGTAAGCCCGAAGCAATTGCTGATAAGATTGTAATGGGTAAGATTGGCAAGTTCTATAAGGAAAACTGCCTTGTAGATCAGGAGTTCGTTAAGGACAACAAGCAGACAATCAAACAGTACACTCAGAATACAGCTAAGGCTCTCGGCGGTTCTATCGAAATCAAAAAGTTCGTTCGTTTTGAAAAGGGCGAAGGCATTGAGAAAAGACAGGACGATTTTGCGGCAGAAGTTGCAAGCATGGTAAAATAATTCTATAAATTACAATTTTAAAATTCCCGCCTTAATTGGCGGGGATTTTTGCGTAATAGGACTTTTGTCAATTTTGAATATATTATGGGTGAATATTATGAAAAAAATAGCATTTAAATTAGGCGCATTAGCTTCAAGCATAGTCCTTGCGGCTGCTTCAGCGGTAAGTGCAGGTGCTGTTCAGACGGACAGCGAGCGTGTTTCTTCATCCTCATCAGACTTCAAACTGCTTTCGTCAACCGTCAACATTCCTGATAATCAGATTTATTTCTCTCGCTATAACACTCCCTTAGATTCAATTTTTATTGGTTCATTCAGTGACGAGAACAACACAAAATATTCAGTTAAGTTCTCGGAACTTATGTCAGGCGGTAAATTCTTATCGCTTCCGAAGAATCAGAAGTATAAGTTTTCGTTACGCTATGATTTAGGCTCAAGCGGAGGCGGCGGCTCCGACGGTACATATCGCTCATACTCCAACATGGGAGGAACATACAGAAAGGTCAGAGTTAAGCTTTCAACCTTTCTTAACAACGAATATGACTCAAAATATGCTTCTGACGGCTCGGTTACTAACACAGATTCTACCTACGGCAGTCATACATTCAGATTTGGCGATGTTGATATTACGGCTGACGGAAGCAAATATTACAGCGGAATGTGCGTTAGAAGCGGTGCGGCTGTAACTGCTGTAACCCCCAATTCAAACGGTGAAATCGAATTTTATCTTGATACAGCCATTGGTTCGGGTGCCAATGTATGCACTGACTTTTATACTATTTATAAGCATAGTGATGGCAGAACCTCACATATAGGCGGAGGAGGCAGCACAGGCAGCTCTTTGTACGCACTTAGATTTGGTGACGCTGATTCAAGCTGTTTTGTTAATGTCAGCGATGCTACAAAAATTCAGTCTGCAATTGCAGGTGAGTGTTCATTGAATGATCTGCAAAAATTTGTTTCCGATGTAAATTTAGATAACAATATTAGTATCAAAGACGTAACCTGTATTCAGAAATATCTTGCTGATTTAGATTATTGATACTGATAATATTTAAATCCCGTCACATAAGTGGCGGGATTTTTTGCGTTTGCGTTAACTTAATAATAAAATCTTATAAATTTGATGTTGTAAAAATCGCAGGTTGTAAGGTCGTTTGTGTCAAGCTCATTAATCAGGATATAGTTTGAGGCTACGCCAAGCAAAAATCCCGATTTTGTGACAATTGAATTTGAACCTACAAGAAAGTCAATGGATACTCGTCTGCCAATCTGAGTGCGCAAAAAACCGTTTAGATATTGCAGGCTTTCAGCCGTAACAGGATATGGATGCTGTATATCGGTAATTCCTTCCATAAGACTGCTTTCAAGAGGTTGCTGAATTGTTGCACCGTAGTCAAAGGTTGTAGCAGGCGTTGACGGAACAACATTCTGATTACTGCTTACATTTTCCTGTATACCTTGCTGTGAAGTAGTGCCGCTTGCAGCAACCGGAGAAGAAGTACCTGTTCTGCCAATCTGCTGATTATGATAAGCCGCAATCTGTTCAACAGAGGGAATCATATATTTTTCCTGATTTACAACATTAGGAACACATCCTTGCATATTACAGCCGTCTTGTGAAAATCCGTAGAAATCTCCGGGATTTAGTCCCTGATTAAGAGTTGTATTAAAAGCCTCATTAGGAATAAAGCTTGTCGGTTGCATTGTGCCGGTGCTAGTGTTGCCTGTGTTCTGATTTGCCATTATTATCACCCTTATGTTTTGGAATAAGCTTGAGTAGGAGAGTAGAAGCAGTGGTCGCCGATACGGTTATAAATAACTCCGATGTTTGACGGAAAATAGTTCGGACACGTTGGAGAGAACGGGTTAAAATAAAACAGTGAATCTCCGACAGAGCTTGCCGTGTTTCCTGCAAGCGCCCAGTCAGCAATTTCATAGTGTATATCTTCCGGAACCATATTATAAATATTCTGCGAATTGTATGCTCCGCCAATCGAGGTTTTCAGGCAGGTAAACTGATTTGGCTGTTCAATAATTGCTCTGACATCACCGCCGTTGCTCACTCTGGCAAATTCGCCTTCAGTTGCATTGGCTCTGTTTATTATGACTGATGCAACAGCTCTCATGCCATCGTCACCTTCACCGCCAGCTTCACACTTCAGAAGTCTTGCAAAAAGCTCTCGTGTATCAAATGCCATTTAATCACCTGCTGATTTGTCGTTCAATTTATAGTATGCTTATTCCTGTTTTTCGTTACTGTCAGCAGATTGAGTGATAAATATTCTGAAATAGAATTAAAATAATGTTAATCATTTTCTTCAAGCCAGCGCACAGCACAATGTGCAAGGGCAGAAGCACCGATAGGGCAGACTTCTTCATTAAAACGCACTTTCGGATTGTGTGCAGAATATGCACCACGTTCATCGGGGAAGCCTGCGGAAAGATAGATAAAGTCAGAAGGGATTTGTTCTGCAATAACAGAAATGTCCTCCGATGCATTCGCCTGAATATTTGGATAAGGAGTATTCAGATGAAGATATTAACTTATATCTAAAGG